>NZ_JAUBTI010000028.1:22136-71499 GCF_036702415.1 Microcoleus sp. D3_18a_C4
GGTAAATGGTAAATGGTAAATGGTAAATGGTAAATGGTAAATGGTAAATGGTAAATGGTAAATGGTAAATGGTAAATGGTAAATTGGAATTGTGTTTGTAGTGGCGACTTTAATCCTCGTAAAACTCGCTCGTACTTGCCTTCCTCACCACCAATCTATAATGCTGATTTTACCGGACACGACCTGATTAACCCGACTGGATATCGACGGAATCGCTCAACTGAGAAATATAAAAATTTGTATTTTTCAAACAATTCAACTTCTGCTTGTGAGGCTTTGCTTCTAGCCCGCCTAAAATATGCAATTTATATGCCGATTAGGTGATGGGTTTGTGTTAATATGCTAAAATATCCAACAACCACGCGGTAATAATTAGGTGGACAAACTTCAGACAGATATAGAGGCAATTTACTCTCAAATTGAGGAATTGCGCCTGGAACGCCAGCAGCTTAGTATTGCCGATGTTGTCCCAGCCGGTGATTCGCCCCAAGCGATCGCCGATGCTTATCGTCGTCACGCGAGGGAAACAGCACAAGTGTCGGCAGAAGTCAAGGGGATAGATGACGCGATCGCGGCTCTGTCTGCTCAACTGGGTCAGAAACAGCAGCAGTCAGTAAAGTTGCAAAGAATAACTCCGATGGAGGAGCAAGTTGAAGAAGGAAGATTACTAGCTCAGGGACACGCGGAACGGATTAATGAACTGGCGGCCCAACTGGCGGCGGAAGTGAAGGGACTCAAGGCCATCGCCGACCAAATTAGTCCCAGCTACTGGCAGGTTTATTACAAGCCTTTTATTACGGGTTTTAAGAGTATTTCTGTTCCCTACGTGCGATCGGACGGGGATGTTTGGACTATTGTCAATCGAGTAGTTTAGAGAGGCTGCGGGAGCAGAAATAATCAGCGCTCAAGACATTTTTTTCCTGTCCCTATTCCTCTACCTCAACCTCGCAGCAATTGCTTAATAGTCCCGACCAATTCTTGAGGGTGAAATGGCTTGGCGATGTAAGCGTCGGCTCCTTGTTTCATTCCCCAATAGCGATCGAACTCTTCGCTTTTGCTCGAACACATTACCACGGGCAAATTTTGGGTTTTAGGGTCGCTTTTGAGCCGGCGACAAACTTCGTAGCCGTTCATCCGGGGCATCACGATATCCAGCACCACTAAATCTGGGCGGTTAGCCTTGATTTGCTCTAGAGCTTCTACGCCATCACTCGCTACGGTGACGTTGAGTCCTCTACCTTTGAGCAAGTCGGCGATCATCTCCCGCAGAGTGACGCTATCATCAACAACCATAACTGTACTCATAGAATAATCCCTACCAAGTTTCTGGGTTGAAACGTTCTCATTAACGTTTACACTAACGTTCACCTTCAAAGGTGTCTTTTCCTGATTGAGATTGCGCTCTGCTAAATGTAGTTTACCCACTTTTGCTGATTTCTCAATCATTTTCTGAGTAATTTCGGCCAAATTTAAAGTTCCGCGCAATCTCGGTTGACACAGGAGGCTATGTCCGTTAGTCTATCATTTTCTTTCTCAAATGGTACTATTATCAAAAAATCAGGGTATAGCTTGGTTGTGCGTTTCCCGTTGAGGACGGCGGCGCTCGGCCACCTGCATCAACGGGAGCATCTCAATGAAAGCAGCCCTCCGCTAGAAATTGGAGTTTTGAGGCAGAAGGCAGGAGGCAGAAGGCAGGAGGAAAGAGGAAGAAGGAAAGAGGAAGAAGGAAAGAGGAAGAAGGAAAGAGGAAGAAGGAAAGAGGAAGAAGGAAGGAGCTAGAAGGAAGGAGCTAGAAGGAAGGAGCTAGAAGAAGTTTTTTTACAAATATGAGATGCTCCCTGCATCAACATTTGTCTAATTAGGATTTTTCGTACCTAAAGCCGATAGTTTTTGGTCGTAGAGCTTGTCTAAAACGACCGGGCGCTGGCGGTAGCTGTGACCGGTGTTTTTGCAGCCGTTAGCAACGATTCCCAAGACGGAAGATCCAGAAATTTTTAATTCTTCTAAAACTTTGCTAACTTGCGATCGGTCTGTTTGCCCAATTTGGACGACCATAATCGTAGCGTCTGTGCGAGCTGCGATCAAGTGGGTGTCTGCCAAGCCTGCTACTGGCGGGCTGTCATAAATTACTAAGTCAAAAAATGCTTGAAATTGCTCCATTAGATACTGCATTTTTTTGGAAGAAAGAAGCTTGATCGGATCGGGGGGAATTTGGCCTGCGGTGAGTACGAACAAATTTTCTTGGTTCGGGGCTCGTTGAATCGCGTCGTTGAGGCTGAGATCCGTGGAGATGGCATCGCCCAGGCCACGCAGGTTTGGGAGTCCTAACTTAGCGTGCAGTTGCGGGCAGCGCAAATCTGCATCTACTAACAATACTCGCTGTCCGACTGCTGCTGCTGTGGCTGCTAGGTGCAAAGCTACTGTAGATTTGCCGTCTCCGGCTAAGGCTGAGCCGACTAAGAGCGATCGAATTGCCGTGCCTTCACTCAGCAAGTGAATGTTCGTGTATAGCGATCGAAATGCTTCTAAAAATTGATAGTCCAAGTCGCTCAAAATACTTGGGCCCCTGCTCATCGAACCAGTATGTCTAGCTTCGGCTGGTTCGACTACTTCCACTTTCGAGTTCGATCGAGCCGATGTTAGTTTCCTCGGTCTAGCTGGCGGTCGGCGCTTGACTTTCTTTGTAAACGGAATCACCCCGAGTATTGGCAATCTTGTGGCCATTCTGAGTGATTCTGGAGTGTGGAACACAGTATTTAGTACCTCTACCACCAAGCCGACTGCTATGCCCAGGAGAGCGCTTAAAATTACTGCCAGCGCTAACTGTTTTCTGGTTTGTTTGACGGTAGCTGTTATAGGGTTGCCGAATTTGTCTAGCGGAATTTGCGGAGGATTTATCAGCACCCAGGGTATTTGCTCCTGAGCCGCATCAATCCGCAAGGCTTCTCGTTTTGCCAAGAAGTCCGACAAACTCTTAGTAACTACTTGCAGTTCCCGCTGTAAATTGTCGTATTGTCGGGTTGTAACTGAAAAGTTTCTAATTTTTTGGTTGAGAGCATTTTGCAAAGCGGTCATTTCGCGATCGCGCGCTTCAATTTCTTTGATTTGGGTCTCTAAATTTCCCATCACCACTTCTTTTGCTTGTTTAGTGGCGGTTAAAATCAGTTCTTCCCGACTTTTTCGCAGCGCTAAAATTGGCAAACTGTCTTCTCTGTACTGAGCTGATTTTAATGACAATTCCGAGTCTATTCTCTGAATTTGACCTAAGAGTCCGCCGTAAGCTTGTCCTTGGGTCATCAGCAGCCCCTGCGGATTATTTTCGTTGAGTAGTTTTTGATAGCTTTGGTAGAGGTTTCGCATCCCTTTTAGCTGCACTCTAATTTCTACTTGCTTACCCCGAATGCTTTGAACTTGTTCAGACAGAGATCTTCCCTCTAGCTGGGGTTCAAACAAGTTGCTCTGCTGCCGCAGTCTTTGGACTTGCAATTGCAAAACTTCCACTCTTTCTCGGAGCTTGGGCATCTCCGCATCTATAAATTTAATACCTTGATTAATGCCCGTCAGCCGTTGCTGCAAGCTGTAGTCTAGATAAGCTTTTGAAATTTTATCCAATACGGTGTAAATTTTTTTTCGGTTTGAATCTTTGTAACGAACTTGTAAAATTTTTGTGCCTTGCTGTTTGCCATCTTTCGTGTAGCTGATGCGGTCGATCGACATTTTTGAGCTCAGTTCGCTATAGTTCATTTGGGGATACCAAGCCCGCAATTCCTCAATCACTGGCTGCATCAATTTGGGGCTACGCAAAATCCTAATTTGGGTTTCGTAGTCTAGTAGGCTAATTCCTTCTATATTAATTCTTGCTAAGTCGGCAGCTTGGGTGTTGTTTAATTGTTTGGATTGCAAACCTTCAGCCGTGGCTGGTTCTACCAACAAGGAAAAGGAGCCTTCATACTCGATCGTAATCTGTTTAGACGTGAGGACGATCGCTGTTCCTGCCAGGGCGCTCAAAGCAATTGTGGCTGCTGCCATGACCAGGAAGCGACGGCGCACGACGCCTAACAGCCAGGACAAGTCTAGCTTTTCTTCTTCTCTCTCCTCTACGAAGTGATCTCTGTAGTTGTGAGCAGATAACTCCGGGCGTTTGCCATTTGATTTGGGTGTGAAGGGTTGGTAATCTTGTCTGCTATCCATATTCAGCCTGGGTATTTTTAAGGTTGATATTTTTGAGGTTGATATTTTTGAAGCGGCCAGGTCGCGGCTGGGTAATCTTATTGTTTAGTTTATTCTAGCCTTTGCCAGGAATTATCCACCTCACCCGCCACCTTCTTACCTGAATAAAAATCGGAGAACGTTTATAAAATTTAACACTCCGGTAGCTGGCCCGACAGGTCCGATTACAGCGTTCATGCGATCGACAAAATCGACGAGACCCCTGCGAGATACGATAATCATGTCGTTGTTGCGAAGTTGAGGATTGGTTTCTTCGTTAATTCCTTGAGTTAAATTGACTTCGATCGTCCGTTTAGTAGCTGTACCGTCGTTATTGAGGCGGACTAGCTCAACTTTATCCCTTCTAGCTCTGGTATTCTCGTAGCCAAAAAATCCTCTGGAAACTAAAGCTTGATTCAGTGTGGCATTAGCTGGGAGCCTCAAGGGATCGAGGGATGTTCTGAGTTCTCCTACTACAAAAACGTTAATGCCAGTGGGAGCAAAGTTAGTGCTCGCGAGTACGCCAGCTTCAGCAGGGTTGACGATCGTAGCTTTGGGCACGACGATCGTGTCTCCCTCTTGGAGGATGGTATCTTGGGCGCCGTCGCCGGATTCTAGAAACTGCCACAGGTTGACTGGGATAATTTGTTCGCCTCTTCTGGTGACGCGCCGCACTTGGATTTGCCGGATGTCGGCATCCGAGGTGATGCCGCCAGCTAGCTGAATGGCCCGGATGACGGTGGGGAAACCTTCGCGGCTGAGGTCGTTTGTGGTGTTACCGCCGATCACGACGTAAGCCCCAGGGCGGGTGACTTGGCCAACGATTGAGATCGATCGAGGTTTTTCTGGGGGTGGTGAAAAGTTGGCTGTCGCAAATTGACGAGCTTCTGCTTGGTTGAAGTTGGCGACTGTGGGAATCACGATTGTGTCTCTGTCTTGCAAAATGATGTCTTGAGAGATGTCTCCTTCTTGCAAGAATTTCCACAGGTTGACGTTGAGCACTTGATCGGGGCCGTCTCGTTGGGGACGGCGGACGCGGATGTTGCGGATGTCGGCGACACCCGTGACGCCTTCTGCGAGTCTGATCGCTTGGGTGACGGTGGGGTACTGCACGCTGGGCGCGTCCCCCGGGCCTGGAGTCAGGGAGAGGATGAAGTTTCCGGGCCTGGTGACTTCTCCGATGACGCCGACGTTGAGGGGGCGGGCGGCGACGAGGCTGACTGTGACTATCGGGTCTTTGAGGACGCGGCGGTAGGCGTTGCGGATGATGTTGGTGGCTTCTACTAAGGTGCGGCCGCGGACGGAGACCAAGCCGATCAGGGGCAGGTTGACTGAACCGTCGGAAAGAACTTCGTAGCCGCGGCTGAGTTCGGGTACTTCGAGTATTTCTACTTGGATGCGATCGCCGCCGCCGAGTTTATAGCTTTCCGGCGATCTCGTAACGGGCGCAACGGTCTGGGCTTGCTCTGCGCCTAGCGGGATGGGAAGTTGTGCCGGGGTGCTTCTGGCGTCAGCGATGACAGTGGAAGCAAACAAGACAACACCCACAACCGACCGGGCTATCTGTCTTGGAAAATGGGTGTTAACCATACACCACCTAATTTTATTGACTATGATTTATATAAGTGTAGCCTTTTTAGTGCTCGGCAAAAAGCTCATTATTTTAAGCGATCGCCGAAAAAAGGATGCTGTATTTTTGCTTTCTCCCTAATTTCTGTCTTAGCGTGGTTGCGGGTTGACTGCTATATTTTATATCTATATAATTTGAGCTTGTTTGTGGTAAAGGAAAGCAATTATGACTCAACCAGTGTCTAAAGCGGCTATGCTGAAAGAGCTAATTTTAGGTAATTCTTTATTTATATGGATGCTAATGGCTATAATCGCCATCGCGACTTTGCTATTGTTTCAATTTTCTAGTAACAAAAAAATGGCTTTGGCTTTAGAAAAAACTTTTGCTTATTTTTATATTTTCATCTCTCCCTCTCTCACACAACCTCCTTTTAATTACTTGCATCTTACTAATTTGCAAGATACATCTGGCAGTATTTTAAGTATGCTACCTTATTTTTTTTACCCGTGGATAGTATTAATTTTATTTTCTAGGATTAAAGCTTTTGGTAGCAAGTTTATAGATTTTTTGGCCAAAGTATTGATCGTGAATCCTTTCTTTTTACTTTACATATTACTGCCATCACTGTCTACATTATGGTCTCTAGTTCCTGACGTAACGCTAAGAGCAGGCCTAGCTTTTTCAGCATTTACTGCTTTCGGATTTTACTTGGCCGCGCAATATAAATGGCATGATCTATCTCGTTTTTGGCGGTGGGGATACACGGCACTGGGTTTGGCAAGTTTTATAATGAAACCACCGGGAGCAGGCGACTTTGTAGGCCTAACGCAAGCTAAAAATTCTCTCGGTGGAATCCTAGCTTTATGTACGGCATTTTGGTATTTGCATTATTTTCAAGGAGCTAAAACTCAGAAAGAACGCTGGATTTCTTTGGGAATGATGTTCTTTTCTTTTTACCTGGTGAGAGCTAATAAGTCGGGAGCGGCTCTAGTGATTACTATCATATTAATAATTGCAGTGTCATCACTAAACTTTCTAAAAAAATTAACTTTTCAGTGGGCATTTACTGCGATTATATGTTTCCTGGTGGCCAGCATAATTATGACGGTTTTCGTAGTAGATAACCTAGAGGAGATTATTGTAGGTGGGTTAGGCAAGGACTTGACTCTAACTGGGCGGACAGAATTCTGGCCGCAGTTAATAGCTGCGGCCAATCAGCGCCCCTGGTTTGGCTACGGATACGAGGGATTTTTTCAACAAGATAAGTTAGGCCCCGCTACTCCTGCTTATTTTATTTATACTACTAATGGATTTCAACCGAAAAATCCTCACAATGGCGCGCTCGGAATATTGTTAGCCTTCGGTTGGCCGGGATTAATCTTAATGATGACTTCCTTGCTGCTCAATTTAGCTTACGCAGTTCGGTATTTGAGTCGTAGCAAGCTGGAAGACGCGGGAATCCCTATTTGTTTTCTGGTGTCTATTATTATGAGCAACATCACAGAAACTCAGATCCTGGGAATCGGAAATGCTTGGCTGAGTTATGTAATGTTGACAGTTAGACTTGCCATAGACAATACTAGTAACAATTCCAACAGTAGCAGCAGCAACCCTCAAAGGCCTTCTGTAGCTCGCACTCTCGACTGAAGTAAAGTTCTTTGGGCGGATCGAAGATGTGCCAAGCTGTGCGATAATATCATCTGACGAGTCTGATTTTGCTCGATAGCCAAGCGTTCCACAACCGCCTTTATATTTTCTAAACACTGAAAATCGGCCTTGCTGGATTGAGGTATGATAGAGAGCGATCCAGAGTAACAAAAAACATCAACCGAGAATTAAAATCAATGGAATGTCCTGAATGTAAGCTGAAGGGGTGACATGAAAGCTAAGACGTAGACCTAAAGGGGTGATAACCCGCCCAAAACCCTGACGACTGGGCAAAGATTCAGCCGAGTTATGGTAAAAAAAGATAGGCAGCAAAATGGTTACACACTTGCCTATCCCAAAAATAAATGTTACCAACATTTTACCTTGCCTCACTTGCAAAAACAACTGACGCACTTGCAAAATCGGGATGCTCCCCATTTAGACCTTGTAAATCTTCATGTAAATGGTAAGCAGCCCTCGCCGCTCCACCACTAATATCCGATGTATTAATCACTAATACTTTCATAATTAATTAAGCATCTAAATAGGTTATTGGGTGACAGTGAAATCCTTGCAGTGTAAGCGTCCTCGCTTGCTAGAATATACAGTTTAAATGCGTAACAGGTTAGCTAATAATTATTGACCGTCGCTAAAAATTGCTTTTTCCACTCATTAATGGCTGTTAAAGGGATTTTTACTAAAGTTTCTTCTTTAGCATTAATCCAATTAGCCACACTGTTTAAATCATCTCTTTGTACGACTGGCAAATTAGTATCTTTGGAAATTTCTGTAGCGCGATTATCAACTGACAGAATTAAAGTTCTCCTTTTATATTGTAAAGCCCTAATCCCAGCGTGTAATCGTGTCCCTACATAATCAACCGGATACTGAGACAAAGCCATATCTAAAGCTGATAAGCTAGGATTAAGATAAATTGCTCCCTCGCCACATATATCTTTCATGTGCTGATAATCTTTGGGCTGTTGCGTCCAGTAATAAATTAACTTATATTCCTGTTTCAGTAATTCCACTAACTGCTTATCTAAACTAGGATTTTGATTATACTCAGTAAAAGTAACTAATACTGACTCTGCTTTACCTTGAGGAATTTGGACACAATGTTCCTCTGTTAATTTCCACATAGTAGGACAAGCAGTATTAATTACATTATTAATCCCGATCGATTTTAGCTGTTTTTCTGTGTAACTGTCTCTGACTGAGTGCAGATATTTTTTACTTAATAGCCGTTCATACAAAAATTTAGTATATAAATTAGGCTGATTTTGGTATTGCCACCATCCCACACCCATTAGCGTAATATCTGTAATAAATAGAGAGTCCATTAAACTGACCTTCCATTGATTATATGAGTTCATGTTAGAGGACAATAAATTAGTCCCACCGACAAAAATTAAACTGCTTTTACTCATCAAGCGGTAAGAATCGCTCGATATGACATCATGGGTAGGAAAATTAATAAATAGTCGATCGGGAAACATCTCATATAAAATGCTATTCACTGCATCCATAATGATCTGGTCTCCTAAATTAGAGCTACAGATTGAGGTATCCAAGACTGAGATAGTTTTCATAGCCTATTTTTCATTAAGTTGAGTAAGTTGACAGGGACATTTCGTATCATTTCATTGGGATTGGCAAAAATCATTTTAACCAGAGTTTATCGGGAATTTTTTTTAAGTGTTTGATCACCTTATTAATCAAACTTTCATGGCTGATAAATAATTTTTCAAACATTAATCGATCGTACTCTCGATCCACCATCAGATTATCATTGATTTCAAGAGGAAATCTTAAATCTAATTGTTTCATTTCTGCTATTTCCTTATTGACAGTTCCAGTATGAGTAGCCGCTAACCCAAAACCTAAATTAGCCACCAAATTGACACAAGGCACGATCGACAAGCCCCCTTCAGCCAAGCGAGCAAAACTCCATTGAAAATCCCACGTATCTACCTTACCCTGAAAAGTATTTTCCAAATCCCGCGCTCTAATTTTATACTGAGCCTCATCAGCCAGTATAGCTTTAATTTTTGCTTTCACGTCAGGATTGATCCAAGCCTGCATATTAATATCATAAAATTGCCAGGCCCTCTGCCAAGAAGCCCAGCCCCAAATACCTCCATAATAAGAAAAATGATAATTTTGCCGATCGGATTTCCATTCCTCCAAATAATTAGTCCCACTAATCATCATTACCCTAGGTTCATGTCTATATAAATCCAGCATTTCTTCACAAAATTGAAAAAAAGATGGATTTGGCAAGCAATCATCTTCGACAATAATTGCTTCTTCTACTGTATTAAATACCCAATCTAACCCACTAGCTACCCTGTGCTTACAGCCCATATTAGCCTCAGCATAATTTTTATAAACTTGACAATCCCAGTCCACTTTTTCAATTATGGCCCTTACCTCAGCACATTTTTCAGCTTCCTCTGGCTTGTCAAAGCGTGGTCCATCAACCACGAGTAGAAGTTTAGGCGGTTTAACTTCCCGAATCGCTGCAAATACCCTCTCTGTTGTATGAGGGCGATTAAATCCAAAAAAAGCCACAGGTGTTTTCATATATTAAACTCCAACTTATCATCCTTTTTGCTTTCGCTACGTCTAGACTGCTTGCTCAACATTTACCAAGTTTGGCTCTGAGTAGTTCAGTTCTGCCTTTTAATCCTGCTTTAGCATAGTGGATCATACCCAGTAAACTAGGGATTATGCTTTCACCTTTGCATTTGTAGGGATAGGAGTTGGGTTAAACCACACCTACCAATCTCCTCAGTTGTTCTAGCAAATGAGCTAAACTAACCTAAATGAGTAATAATACTCGTTTAGGTTAAACGAATCGTATGGTATTTGAAATTTTAGAATACATAGTGGGAAAAGTTGTAGCTAGGGTGATTGGTGTAAATGCTGCATAAGTGCTAGTCTTATGATAGACTATAAAGCATTACTACTCTAGCTAGATTGCAAAAAGTTCAAAAAGTGTATTTTTATTTGGTAATAATTTAAGATTGCCGATGTTAGACAAGTTGGCTGGTATAGGTCAAAAGCTTGGTCCGGGTCTGCGCCAGGTACTAAGCAACATAGCTTGGCTGTTCACTGACCAAATATTGCAGATGGGTCTAGGTCTGTTTGTAGGCCTTTGGGTGGCTCGCTATCTTGGTCCGACACAATTTGGATTGCTCAACTACGCGATCGCCTTTGTGTCGCTGTTTAGTTCGGTGGCAACGATGGGGTTGGGTACTCTGGTAGTGAGGAATATCGCTCGCGACCCAGAATGCAAAAATGAGACCCTGGGAACTGCCTTCGGAATGCAATTTACTGGTGGCTGCATCACTTTGTTGTTAACTGTCACGGTGATTGGGCTACTCAAGCCCAACGACACTCTGACTCGGTGGCTGGTAGGTATCATCGCTGCGGGAACTATCTTTAATGCTTTTGAAGCAATCAATTTTTGGTTTCAGTCCCAAATCCAGTCAAAATATACAGTGTTGGCTAAAAATTCGGTATGTTTTTTAGTTGCTGCTGTCAGGATTGGGTTAGTAACAATTAAAGCCCCCCTGCTTGCCTTCGCCTGGGTTCGATTGACAGAGGTGGCATTGGTAGGAATAGCTTATATATATTTTTATAAGCTTACGGGGAATAAAATTAAGGAGTGGCATTTTAGTTGGGAACGGTGTAAGGAACTGCTATCGGAGAGTTGGCCGATAATTTTGTCGGGATTTGCAGTTTATGTGTACTCAAAAACCGATCAGATAATGCTCGGTGCGATGAATAAAAATGCCGAACTGGGCTATTATGCTGCCGCTGTTAAAATTTCGGAAATCTGCGATTTCTTGCCGATGATCGTATCCAGCTCTATTTTTCCCAAATTAGCAAATTTGAGAAAGACAAATTATGAAGAATATCTAAATAAATTTCAAATTTACTCGGATATTATGATATTTTTATGGTTGGGAGTTGCCATACCGATATCATTACTTTCTCCCTGGATAGTGCATCTACTTTACGGTGAAAAATATGCACAGTCAGCAGCGGTGCTTGGAATCTATGTTTGGGCCCAATTTGGCAGTAACTTTGGAGTAGCACGGAGCACATATCTGAACATAGAAGGTCAGTTGCGCTACGGTCTTTACTTGACTGTAGTCGGATCTATTTTAAATGTAGGGTTGAACTTTTTGCTGATTCCTAAGTATGGAGCTTTTGGAGCAACGGCGGCTACTCTGATAACTTATTTTTACGTGATTATATTAGTCAATTTCTTGATTAAGGAATTGCGGCCTTTTGGCAATTTCATCGGGCGCTCCCTTAACTTATACAAGGCAGCTTGTAGAATCAGAGGATTAGTAAAGTGATTCAAATTAAACCGAAAATCGAACAGCGATCGAATTGCCCCTATTGCGACACGGAACTCAAGGCAAAAAAAATTTTGTGGCAAGGGATACATATTGTTTTGGACTGTAAGTGCGCGGAATGTGGTAGCGAAATAATCGACGAGTTGAGAGTAGGTCATGGAGTCAGAAACTCTGTCCAAGTTGATACAAACAAAGGTGAAGTTTTTGCCAAAGTTGCTAACACAAAAGAATGGCTAGGCAAACCATTACTCAATTCACTCCAAAATCCTCAACCAGAAAAACTTGAGATTGTAAAAGAGATTTTTAAACCCTGCAAGCGGGTAATTATCTTAAACTGTATCGATCATCTTTATGGTCATTCCCTGCTGAAGTTGCTAAATGCACAAAGGCACTTAGAATGCAACTCTGACTGCGGGTTAGTGGTGATAGTTCCTAAGTTTCTAAGGTGGATGGTCCCCGATGAAGTTGCAGAAGTCTGGACAGTACCTATTTCTTTAAAAAATGGTCAAACTTACTATCCCAGCTTCGCCGAGTTTGTGGAGGAAGAAACTAAACGCTTTGATGAAATTTATGTCAGCGAAGCCCATTCTCATCCTAGCCAGTTTGACATCACGCGGTTTACTAGAGTTCCCAAACACAAATTTGATGAACCAGAAACAAAAATTACTTTTATTTGGCGGGAAGATCGTTTATTAGTTAACAGTGGGCTGTTCCGAGTTCTGAAAAAGCTAAATCAACGAGAAAGGGCATTGCCCTTGCAAAATTTAAAAATTCAGCAGTTATTTCATAAAATCCGGTTGCAAGTACCAGAAGCAAAATTTGCAGTAGCTGGTTTGGGGACAAAAACTAAGTTTCCAGAATGGATAGAAGATTACAGAGTAGATAGTTTTAATGAAGAAATAGAAAAGGAAATATGCCGTGTTTATTCACAAAGCCGCTTAGTAATTGGTCTTCACGGCTCTAATATGTTGTTACCTTCGGCTCATGCTGGTATGACAATTGATTTGATAGATGAGCGTTGGGGGAACTTTGCCCAAGATATTTTATACCAAGAAAGCGACCCTAGAATGGCTAGTTTTCGCTATAGATTTTTGCCCTATCAGACTAGCAATGATACACTGGCATACATAGCGGCTGTAATGCTTCAGAAGTGGTTTAATTTTAAATCCGAGATGACTGCTGATATTGTTAATTCAGATGTTGAAGACTACTATAAAAATTAGAGTCGCAGAAATGTTCAATTACCAAATCCAAACACCCGTCGCTTTTATCATTTTCAAACGCCCAGATACAACGGCTAGAGTATTTGAGGCAATTCGTCAGGCCAAACCTCCCAAATTGCTAGTAATTGCTGACGGGCCACGTCCAGATAGGCCTGGAGAAGATCGAGAATGTGCTGCCGCTAGAGCTATTATTGACCAAGTAGATTGGGACTGCGAAGTTTTGAAGAATTACGCAGACGTAAATCTCGGTTGTCGCCTGCGGGTTTCTAGTGGTATGAATTGGGTGTTTGATAAAGTTGAAGAGGCAATTATTCTTGAGGATGACTGTCTCCCTCATCCTACTTTTTTCCGCTTCGCTGAAGAATTGCTGGATCGTTACCGAGACGATCGGCGGATGCTGTCAATTTCTGGTCAAAATGTTCAATTGGGGCGGAAAAGAACTGATTATAGTTACTACTTTTCTGTCTACAATCACTGCTGGAGTTGGGCGAGTTGGAGGCGAGCTTGGCAGCACTATGATTTAGATATGAACCTGTGGCCAGAAATTCGCGATGGTAATTTTTTGATGGATGTACTGGGAGACTCCCATACTGCAAAAGTTTGGACAAATACTTTTCAGCGTTGTTATGAAAAAAAATTACAGAGTTGGGCTTTTCAGTGGACATTTGCTAGTTTTATTCAAAATGGTATGAATATTCTTGCCAATGTCAATTTAGCTTCTAATATCGGACATGGTGTAGGGGGAACTAATACGGAGGATGTCAACAGTCCTTATAGTAATATGCCTGTAGAAGCTATAACATTTCCGATGAAACACCCAGCCTTTGCCATTCGGGATGTGCAAGCAGATAATTTTACTGAAAACACTTTATATGATTACGAGCCACCATTGCTAAGGAAGGTGCAAAAAAAAGTTAATAAACTTTTGAAAAACTCAGGCAAAGTCAGCTAGAAATTTAGAGGAGAGGCAGGGGAAATGAAGGTTGTACTTATCAATAGTTCTGATAGTGAAGGGGGGGCTGCCCGCGCCGCTTATCGACTGCACCAAGGTTTCCAGGGGATTGGTGTGTCTTCGCAAATGCTGGTAAAAAATAAGAGTAGTGGCGATCGCACTGTAATTTCGTCACAGAATAGTATTGCGAATAAGTTGGACAAGATTATTTCAACTTTATCTAATGCACCATTGCGGCTCTACCCTAAGAGAAACCCCGTTATATTTTCTACAGAACTGCTGCCAGATGCTCTATCGAATCGACTGGATAAACTCGCTCCTGATATTATTAATTTACACTGGGTTTGTGGGGGGTATTTACAAGTAGAAACTATTCCCAATTTTAAGCAGCCCTTAGTTTGGACGCTGCATGATATGTGGCCTTTTACAGGCGGCTGTCACTATAGTGAAGATTGCAATCGCTACGCTCAATCTTGTGGTAGTTGTCCGCAACTTCACAGTAATAAAGATTCGGATCTGTCGCGGTGGGTGTGGCAGCGGAAAGCTAAAGCTTGGGCTCAGCTTAACCTAACTTTGGTTAGCCCTAGTGTTTGGTTAGCGAAATGCGCTCATTCTAGTTCTTTATTCAAAGATTTTCGAGTGGAAATAATTCCTAATGGCATCAATACTCAAAAGTACAAACCCATAAATCGTCACTGGGCGCGAGAAATCCTGAATTTACCTCAAGATAAACAAATTGTACTCTTTGGAGGTGCAGGTGGAACGGGCGATCGCTGGAAAGGATTTAACTTGCTCGTACCCGCTTTACAAAGCCTCAGTAAATCAGGCTGGAAAGATCGGATAGAGTTGCTGGTTTTTGGATCTTCTCAACCGGAAAATCCCATTGAACTTGGTTTTAAAACTCACTATTTGGGGAAACTCGCAGATGATATTTCCCTAGCAACGGTTTATGCAGCCGCCGATATTTTTGTCGCCCCTTCCGTGATAGATAACTTGCCAAATACAGTCATGGAAGCCCATGCTTGCGGCATCCCCAGTGTCGCATTTAATATTGGGGGACTGCCCGATCTGATCGAACACTGCTCCAATGGCTATTTAGCTAAACCTTATGAAACAGAAGACTTAGCGCGAGGAATTGCTTGGGTTTTAGAAGATCCCAATCGGCACCAAAAACTTTGTATTCGCGCCCGCCAGAAAGTGGAACAAGAATTTACTTTAGACATACAAGCAAATCGCTATTTGTCTGTTTTTAACGATCTTGTGCCCAATCCAAAGTAAAAATCTGATTTTACGTAGTAAATTTTACCGGGCTATCGCTATAACCCGCACAATTGGGAACAATGAACCGTACTAAAATCGCCGCCCTTTTAACTTGCTTCAACCGCAAACAGAAAACATTAGCTTGCTTAGAGGCTCTTTTTAAGCAGGCACTTCCAGGCGAGGTTGATATTTTAGCCTATCTAGTCGATGATGCCAGTACCGATGGCACCAGTGATGCAGTTCGTCAAATCTATCCTCAAGTCAATATTTTTTCCGGCGATGGGAACTTATTTTGGAACGGGGGAATGCGTGGGGCTTTCAGCGAAGCAATGAAAGATGATCCCGACTACTACCTATGGTTAAATGATGACACTCTTATTTATCCCGAAACAGTAAGTGTATTGCTAGAAACCACTCAAAAATTATCAGAAAAAGGAGAAGCTAAAGCGATCGTTGGCGGTTCTACCTGCGACCCCGAAACGGGTCAAACAACATACGGCGGTCTTGTGCGAAATAACCCTTTGCACCCCTTCCGATATGGTATCCTAGAACCAACAAAAGAGCCTCAGATGTGCGATACTATTCACGGCAACTGCGTATTAATTCCCCGCAGTGTTGTGCAAATGGTCGGCAACCTCGATCCGGCTTTTGTCCATTATATTGGCGATTGGGATTATGGTTTACGAGCCAGACAGAAAGGATGTACAGTTTGGATTGCTCCTGGCTATTTAGGCAGTTGTTCTCTCAACCCCCAGGTGACTAAAACGGCTGCTGAGAATTTAAGTGAAGGATTGGATAAAATGAGCCAACCGAAAGGTTTATCCTTCAAAGATACTACCCTGCAACCGGCTCAAGAGTGGAAAGTATTTACTCAGCGGCATGGTGGCTGGTTGTGGCCAATTTATTGGCTGCTACCTTATCGCAGATTAGTTTGGCTTTCAGTGTTGAGTAAACTGGGATTGACTAAAAACAAAACTCAAGGTGAATAGGATGGTTGATAGAAATGAACTCCGCATTGCTTGGCTTGTCCCGGAAGTGGGACTGGGAGCCTACTGGCAGCCGGTTTTGAGAGAATTTACGAAGGTTTTTAAGAATACTGTATTTTATACTGGTGGGGTTTGGCCGGGATTCGATCCAAAAATGCCGGGTTCGTCGGTAATTCAGTTAGTAGGAAAGACCAGTTTTGTGGAGACGACAAAGATAGATACAGGCTACGATCGCGGCTTTATCGTAGTATCACCTAGTATTATCGGCTATCTGCTCGAATTTCGTCCTCAAGTCGTATTTCCCCAAGCTTTCTCTTTGTGGACTGTGATTGTAGCGCTTTTAAAACCGCTGATGCGGTGGAAAATTGCGATTATTTATGATGGTAGTTCCCCCAATACAGATTTTCGAGATTCCAGTTTTCGGACATTTGTTCGCCGGATACTTGTGCGGTTTGCTGATGCTTTTGTTTCTAATAGTAATGCGGGTAAGCAATATCTGATAGAAGTGCTTAATGTACCGGAGTATAAAATTTTTACCCGAACCTATCTGGTGCCAGATGCAGGAGCTTTAATGAAACGGCTGGAGGGCACTGAGTCGCCGAATTTGGAGTTGAAACGCCCAATGTTTCTGTATGTGGGGCGGATCACATCAAGAAAGGGAATTAAGACGCTTTTAGAAGCTTGCGCTATTCTTAAAAGTCAAGGTTATGTTGATTATTCGCTGTTGATTGTTGGCAAGGGAGATCAGCGGGAAGAACTGGAAAATTTTATTAAAGAGCGCAATTTTGAAGATCAGGTAACTTGGGCCGGATGGGTGGAATATGGAAGTTTGGGTTCTTACTTTCAGCAAGCTGATGTTTTTGTATTTCCTACTTTTGAAGATGTCTGGGGAATGGTGGTACCGGAGGCGATGGTTTTTGCCAAACCTATAGTATGCTCAAATGGTGCGGCTGCTTGTGAGTTGATTGCTGAAGGGGAAAATGGTTATATTTTCGATCCTCACGATCCCTCATGTTTAGCTGAAGCGATGCGGCGATTTCTGGAAAATCCAGATTTGATTAAGTCAATGGGAGAGCGATCGCGCGAACTAATTGCTCAAAAAACTCCCGAAACAGCCGCCCAAGCTTATGTCGAAGTAACATCCTTTTTAACGGTTAGTGGTTAGTGGTTAAGCTGTTGTGGATAGTAGCTAAAAACAGCGTTTTTCAGGAACAAAAATAACTACTAACAACAAATTAACTGCTTGCGACTAATTACTAACAACGAACCACTAACCACTACCAATTGCCGATGAAAATTCTTTTATCTGCCTTTGCCTGCGAACCCGGACAAGGATCTGAGGAAGGAGTGGGCTGGAATGCGGTGGTAGAAGCCGCCAAGCATCAAGAAGTTTGGGTACTAACTCGAACCTTTTACCGTACCGCTATTGAAGCCTTCCTCGCCACGTACCCGAACCCTAACCTGCACTTTGTCTACATTGAGCCTTTCGGCTGGAGCGAAAACTTTAAAGGTAGACAGGGAGGGCTGCAATTGCACTATTACCTGTGGCAAATTTTGGCTTATTTAGAGGCGCGCAAGCTCCACCGCCAAATTAATTTCGATATCGCCCGCCACGTCACCTACGTTAAATTTTGGTCGCCCAGCTTCATCTCGCTGCTGCCAATTCCTTTTATTTGGGGGCCTGTGGGCGGCGGTGAAGCAGCCCCGAAACCTTTTTGGGCTGATTTTAGCTCTAAAGCAAAACTTTACGAAACGGCGCGAGATTGGGGACAGCGGCTCGGCGAAAGCGATCCCTTTGCCAGGATGACGGCTAGGCGAAGTGTCTTAGCTTTTGCGACAACGGAGGACACGGCGAAGCGGGTGCGGGCGATGGGTGCTAAAAAGGTGCAGGTGCTTTCGGAGGCGTGTCTGTCGAAGGAAGAGATGGCGAGGCTGGGAGAGTGCCAGATGCCAGGGCTTTCCCCGATCAGGTTCATCAGTATGGGGCGGCTGCTGCACTGGAAGGGCTATCACCTTGCGGTGCGGGCCTTTGCCCAAGCTAACTTGCCGAATGCCGAATATTGGCTGCTGGGGGATGGCCCGGAACGCCATCGCCTTCAGTCTCTAGCGGAAGAATTGGGTATTGCCTCTCAAGTTAAGTTGTGGGGGAGGCTGCCACGCGAGGAAACTTTGGCTAAGCTAGGGGAGTCTCATGTACTTATTCACCCTAGCTTGCACGATTCAGGTGGCTGGACTTGCTTGGAGGGGATGGCGGCGGGGCGCCCCATCATCTGTTTGGATCTGGGAGGGCCTGCTACTCAAGTGACGGCGCAAACGGGGGTAAAAGTACCTGGTTACAATCCAGAACAGGCAGTGCAGGGTCTAGCTGAGGCGATCGCTAATTTAGCCGGCGATGCCGAGTTGCGATCGCGCTTGGGTGAAGCAGGTCGCACTCACGTCCGGGAAGTATATGATTGGGATGTTAAAGGCGAATTCTTTGCTCAATTGTGCGAAGATATAGTCTATCGAAAATCAGGATAACTTCTGATGGGTTCGATCGGGCAAAACACAAAAAACTATATTTTTTCAGGCGGTGAAACGTGGGCGTTGCAATCATTACTGGCTCGGCGGGATTAATTGGCTCTGAGGCGTGTAAGTTCTTTGCCAAACAAGGCTTAGATATAGTGGGCATCGACAATAATATGCGCCAGTTCTTTTTTGGTGCTGATGGTTCTACAAACTGGAACCGCCAACTGCTCGAAAAGTCTTTGGGTACCAAGTATTATCACTTAGATGTGGACATTCGCGACTATGAAGCGATTACCAATATCTTTCAGCGGTACGGCGAGTCGATCGAATTAGTAATTCACACAGCAGCCCAGCCCAGCCATGATTGGGCTTCCCGTGCTCCGAAAATAGACTTTACCGTCAATGCCAACGGCACTCTCAATCTTCTAGAAGTAACTCGCTTGTACTGTCCTAAAGCGGTTTTCATTTTCACTTCTACCAATAAAGTATACGGCGATACGCCTAACAGTTTGCCTTTAATTGAATTAGAACACAGGTGGGAAATTGCACCCGGCCATACTTACGAAACCGGCATTCGGGAAGATATGTCAATCGATCAGTGCCTGCACAGTTTGTTTGGTGCTTCTAAGGTAGCTGCTGACGTTTTAGTCCAAGAATACGGTCGATATTTTAATATGAACACCGCTTGTTTTCGCGGCGGCTGTTTGACGGGTCCCAATCACTCAGGAGCTCAATTGCACGGCTTTCTAGCCTACTTGATGAAGTGTGCTGTCACGGGAACTCCTTACACGGTGTTTGGCTACAAAGGCAAGCAAGTTCGCGATAACATTCATAGCGCTGATTTAATTTCGGCATTTTATGAATTTTATAAAGCTCCCCAAAGCGCCCAAGTTTATAATACAGGAGGAGGCAGGTACAGCAATTGTTCGATGTTAGAAGCTATCCAGATGTGCGAGGCAATTGCAGAACGCAAGTTTAATTGGACTTATGCTGAAGGGAATCGCATAGGCGATCACATTTGGTGGATTAGCGACAATTCCAAATTTTCCAGTCACTATCCCAACTGGAAAATGAAATATAACGTTAAACAAATCCTACAGGAGATTTATGAATGTAACCGCGAACGTTGGCTGAAAGAGGATTCCAATGATTGAGCGGGGCCAAAAGAATGTGCTGGGAATTTCGGTAAACGATTGAAGAATACCAGGTTAAACAAATCTTAGGGGAGATTTATGAGTGTAACCGCGAGCGTTGACTTAAAGAGGTGCTCCATGATTGATAAAGGGAAAAAGAATGTACTGGGCATATTAGTAAATGCCGTTAATTATGAAGCGGCTGTTAGCAAAATTATTGCGGCAGCCAGCGCCGGAAAACCAATGTCAGTTTCTGCTCTCGCGGTTCATGGGGTAATGACTGGGGTTCTCGACAGCACTCATCGTTATCGGATTAATCACATGGACTTAGTATTGCCAGACGGACAGCCGGTCAGGTGGGCGTTAAATTGGCTCTACCATACGGAATTGCCCGATCGAGTTTGCGGGCCGAATGCGATGTTACAAATTTGCGAACGTGCGGCAGAAGAGGGATTACCTATCTATTTGTACGGCTCTCAAGCTTCTGTACTGGAAGCTTTATCTCGCAATCTCTGCCAGCGTTTTCCCAAGTTAATTATTGCTGGATCTCAGCCTTCTAAATTTAGGCACGTTTCGCCCGAAGAGAAACAAGAAATTGCACAGCAAATTCGCAACAGCGGTGCAGCAATTACTTTTGTCGGTTTGGGGTGTCCCCGGCAAGAAGTCTGGGCTTACGAATACCGGGACGACTTATCAATGCCGCTGATTGCTGTAGGTGCTGCTTACGATTTTCATGCGGGTAATTTGGCTAAATCTCCTGACTTTTTATCTAAAATAGGTTTGGAATGGCTGTTTCGGATGATGAAGGAACCTCGGCGCCTTTGGCAGCGGTATGTTTTTTTGAATCCGCTTTATATCTGGCTGTTTTTGCTACAAGCTTTGAAAATCAAACAGTTCGACCCCACAGACGCCACGCCACCTGTAGAAGAAGTATTATATGGTTGAAATTTAAAAGTTTCTTGTGAATTATCGGTGCTCACAAGAAAAAATTTAAAAAGCAAACACATCGTAATATCAAATCCGTTAGCATCGGAATAGTAAATTCGACTTCACGGCGTTCACGGCGTTCACGCCGTTCACGGCGTTCACGCCGTCAACAGTCAACAGTCAACAGTCAACAGTCAACATCATATATGAGTATAACCGGAAATGATATAACTAATCTTTTTGAGGTGCAACTACGATCGCATATTCAAGAAAACTGATATCAAATCCGGTGGCATCGGAATTATAGTGGGAGCTTAAGAGCTCGCGATTTGGGTAGCGAGATATTAAGCTCCCACTGACACGATCCGAATATATTATTCCGATGCCACCGGAAACGATATTACGCCCGAAAACAATTTTTACCTTATCTATGTGGTAAGCTCCCGACTGCACACATTACATACAAAGTTTCTGCGTCAGTCTCGATCGAGTCAGGTGGATTGCTGGGTCAATAGCCGCATTTTGTTTGAGCGAACTCCTGGCATTGGGGATTATCGCAGGGAGCGCAAAAGTATTGTGACTGTTTGACATACTCCCCAGCCTGAAGGCGTGGGGATTCTTTACGCTTCATTGACGGACGCTACGCCCGGTAGTCTTACTCTGTCTCGACGTACATTTAGAGTCGTGCCGATGCCCCAGGCCGACTTTTTCTATATTTACCGAAGCGTTTTCATCTCGGTCGTGTTCTGTACCGCAATTTAAGCAAAGTATAGAACGCACAGACAAATCAATTTTTCCCCATTTATATCCGCAATCAGAGCAAGTTTGGCTTGTAGGTTCCCATCGACTAATAATTACGAACTCACGTCCATACTTTTCCGACTTTGCCTCAACTAAGACCCGAAATTCTCTCCATCCCTGTAGACTAATTGCCCTAGCAATTTTGCGATTTTTGACCATGCCAGACACGTTTAAATCTTCCAAGACAATGGTTTGGTTTTCACTTACAACCTTGGTAGATAGTTTGTGCAAAAAATCCTTGCGAGTATCAGCAATCTGATTGTGGAGCTTGGCAATCTGAATGCGGGTTTTGTTCCGGCGCTTTGAGTCTTTGGGCTGGCGGGCTAACTTGCGTTGCAGCTTGCGGATTTTTCGGTCTAACTTTTTGTAACTGGGACTTTGGGCTGATGTTCCATCACTCATTACCGCAAAAGTTTTAATTCCCAAATCGATGCCGATACTTTGGTTCTTGGCATCAACTCGATTGGGTTGAATTTCTACGACAAAGCTGAGTAAATAGCGGTTCGCACAGTCTTTGATTACCGTGACCGAACTGGGCTCGGAGGGTAGCTCCCTCGACCAGATTGGTTTAACAATACCGATCTTGGCTAGATAAACTCCATCTCCTTTGATTGAGAAACCTCCGCGAGTCAACCTTGCAGACTGGCTGTTTGTGCGCTTTTTGAACTTAGGATAGCCGACTTTGCGTCCTTTTCTTTTGCTCTTGCAAGACTCAAAAAAGTTTTTGAATGCTGCTTCTAAGTCGGCCACTGACTGTTGCAATGGAATTGCAGAGACTTCGCCTAACCAAGCTCTTTCCTCAGTCTTTTTTGCCTGAGTGATAACAATCTTTTGGAGTTGGGCCGATTTAGGCTTCTTTTGAGATTGTTTGCAGATTGCAAGAGCATCGTTATACACAACACGAACGCAACCGAACAACTGAGCTAAGCTCTGCTGCTGTTGGCTTGTTGGATAGAAACGGTACTGATATCTTGCTTTCATGCTTACTCCGATAACATAATAGGGTGGCAATTGGGTAGCTAAATGACCAGAGAAAGATTAAGTATTCGCATTGCCGTGAGTCGGCTAGAGAAGCTGCGGAGAATTGCCAAACAGAAAGAAAAAACAATGACCCAACTTATAGAGGGCTGGATTGATAAACTTAAAGAGGAAAAGCCGTCAAGCTTATGACGGGGCTTTAGACCCAGTTTTTCGGTAACCAAACTGGATACAAAACCAAAAGTTTATTGCCCTTACCTCGCTCTTGCTATGGCTTTTGGGCTACAATCCGGATCGAATCGTACTTGTTTTCATCAGCCGCAAAAATTGTTTTCAGCAGTAGATTCCAAGCTTGGGCCTTACTGTTTTCTTTAGGCTTTACCATCCGAGGGGATTCCATTGAATCCAACACACTCAAAATTTTTCTTTCATCATCGATCCAACTGTTGGCAAATTGGCGATAGTAGCCATTAAACTGGGTAGAAATTATCTCAAATCCCACTTTTTCACAGATAGCGCGGAAGCTCTGCGGTGTGAAAAAATACAAATGCCTTGGTACATCTAGATGCATCCATGCAATCCCTGATGACTTCAGCCCAATACAAGAGTTATTTGGTACTTCCATTACCAATTTGCCGCCATCCACGAGCAACTGCATGGCATTGCGGAGTGCAAGTAAAGGATCTCTGGTATGTTCGAGTACGTGGTTCATCACAATCATGTCGTACTGTGTAGACGTGACTTCCGGGGGCAAAGATTCAGCAGTACCATAAAATACATCAAGACCTCGCTGCTCGGCCAAAACCAAAGCTTGTCGATCGGGTTCTACACCCCAGACTTTGTGACCATCTGCTTGCAGTTCTTGCAGCAGGTACCCGTTGGCGCAACCGATTTCTAATATCGAGCAGGAAGCAGTCCCGAACTGTTGCTTCCACCATTGACTTGTGACATCTACTCCGCGATCGAAACGCCAAGCTAGATGCGTGCGTAATTTATCCAAGAAGGAAATAGAAGAGGAAGACTCGGAACCTGTAGAGTCTGTATGATGAGTATAGTAGTCGTCAATCTCGTAGAAACTGGCGATTTTGTTGACTTCGGGTAAAGGATGAATGCATCCAAGTTGTGACTTTTCGCACCAGTACAATTGAAAGGATTCTTTGTTTGCAGGTCTGCGCCAATCACCGGGTATCAATAGCCACGGTTTCATACTCTGTCCCGATATCGGACAGACGACGGTAGGACTTAAGCAATTTTGACTTGGCATTTTAGTTTTCATTATTTAGGTACTTGATGTACTAATAACCACTGATGTTGGATTTCAAATCCGGAAATAAATTATGTGCCAGTGACAATTGCCGAATCTGAAATACAGCGGATGACTGCCCCAAAATTATTAGGTTTCAGAAACAGGATTGCTGCGGCGTGGTTTTCAGCTTACATCGAACTTTAAGCTAACGCATTTAACTTGCTTTGTCACGTGTGATAAAAAACTACACATTCCGCGATCGGGCTGTGAGTAAGTTTTCCTATATTTAGGAATTCAGCAATAATTAAAGTATAAATTAAGTTATAAAACTGGGTAGCGATGTCGGCTGCGATCGATATAAATAAAAGCTTTATCACCTTTGGGCCTAAATAATATTGCTGATTTTGTTGCAAAAGCGAAGTATAAAATTTGCGATTTCATATATATCGGTGGACGCAAATGTTGCGTTCGCTATTGTTCCTTGAAGTAAAAATTTAGCTCCCAGTTGAGTTGGGAAACCAAACTTTTCTTTAATCTTCAGCACAAGAGGTGATTGACAAGCACTGATTTTTATGTGTAGGTCGCGAAGGTCTCCTATCGATCGGCGTAAGCCCCGATCCGTTCTTTGATAAACCGGATATAAAAATGCCTGAAAGTAGACTTAATCACCCGCGGCATACCAAAGTCTATTGGCATCATGCTTTCCGGCAACTTCCAATCCAAAACCTTGAGATTTTCCGGCTGCAAAAGCGGAAAATCAATCGCCTCCAAATTCGAGCAAAGTCCCAATCTCATAGCCGCAGCTACAGTGGGAACCGCCGCCGGATCGGCATTAATAATTTCAACTAAAGTTCTGTCCAAAGCAAACACATCATCAGAGGCTGCCAAAATTCCCAAAAACTTAGGTTCGCCGCCGCTTGGCCCGTTACCTTCGTGACCGATAATGCCATCCAAAATCGTCAAATTTGGGTTAATTGCCCTGGCCGTTTCTACTAGCATTTCACCGAATCTGGCGCTATCTTTGCCAGCTTCCATGTGCCACCAAGCCTTCATTTTACCGGGGACGCAGCCGAACAAATTTTTCACGCCCATTGTCACCGTTAATTGAACGTGAGATTTGAGTTTGGGCAAATTAATCACTACATCGGCTTCCATTGCTTCTTTGCAAATTCGCAGATGATTGAAATCTTCGCTGACAGTTTCGTAGCGTTTTCCTTGAAACTCAACTACTGGCAAATTCAGTTCTTGCAACAGCGGCAAATAACCGTTGGCTTTGGCTACACCCATCGCGCTGCCAAAAGCTGGACTATCGCCTAAAAATGGTTTTCCTCCCGCTTCAATGACCATTTTAGCCACACAGTAAACCAATTCCGGGCGGGTGACGCATTCTTTTGTAGGGCGAGAACCGGTAAGGAGATTGGGTTTGAGTAAAACCCGATCGCCCGATTTGACAAAAGCCGAGATTCCGCCCAAGGGTGCGAGCAAACTTTCTAAAGATGCTTGCAAGATTGGGCGATCGTATGAATTGGCACGAATTAAACTAACAGCAGACATAATTATGAATTAATTTGTAATTGGTTATCGATCGGGAATAATCTCAATGTAACGCAGGCACGGAACACCATAAGCAGGGTGATCTGCCAGGGCTGTTTCATTCTCTTGTAGGGGCAGCAAAGAGTGGCTGCCCCCATGTCCCAAACGCCTGTGAAGTCGTCTGTGGAGGGGGTAGGCATTCTTGGCACTACCCCTACAAAAGCGTGATTTTCTTGAGAATGAAACCGCCCTGGGCGATCGGCGCCTGCGTTATCAAGAATAATCTCAATACAAAGGAACCCTAACTATTCATTGGCAATCTACCAGATGCAGCCCGCTGCATGGTACTAACTCGCAGCGAGTTAGAGAATATTCCTTGACCTTGCAGTTCAGGGATAGCAGGTTTTACTTCTACTTTTACCACTCTGGCTGTGCAGATAAAAACCGTTTGATCGGCTAAATGGAAAGTCAACCAAGGTTGATTTAATAAATGCAGCACTTCCTCTTGGAATTCTTGTGCCGGTATCGGAATAGTGAAAGTTTCAGCCTGACCTTCCACATAATGAAATGTCACTTGAGTTGTGTTCTCTTTATCTTGAGTTAATTTGGCAAAAGAACCTGCGCGCATAAAATTTGCTCCCCAACTTTAGACTATAAAAAAAATTCAGAATTAAATGTAAAAAAAATGAATTCTGAATTGTTTAACTTTCACCTGTGACAGCGATCGGGCAGAACTCAGAAGGCAGAAGGCAGAATTAAATCGAGTTCAGCCTTCTAGTTTCTAGCTGATTCCTGCGAGATCCTATACGTTAGCAGAAGATGTTGGCATCGCACTCATTTTCTCTAAATCTAGAACTTTTGCCAAGTCTTCTGCACTCATTAAACCCCTTTCTAGCACAATTTGCCGCAAAGATTTGCCGGTTTCTAGAGATTCTTTGGCGACGGCGGCGGCGTTGAGATAGCCGATGTGAGTGTTGAGGGCGGTAACGAGGGCGAGACTGCCTTCTGCGTAGGCGAGACACCGATCGCCCTTAGCTTCAATTTTTTCGAGGCATTTGGTGCTCAGGGCGCTGATGGTATTGCCCAAAATTTCGATGCTGTGAATGAGATTGTAGGCGATCAGGGGCATCATCACGTTCAATTCTAATTGTCCCGCTTGGGCGGCAAGGGCGATCGCGCTATCGTAACCCATAACTTGAAAACAAACCATCGATGTCATTTCTGCCATCACAGGGTTGTATTTTCCCGGCATAATTGACGAACCAGGTTGCACAGGAGGCAGTTGAATTTCTTTCAAACCCGTTTTGGGCCCGGAGTCCATCAAACGCAAGTCATGGGACATTTTAACGCAATCCTGAGCGAGATTTCGCAGTGCACCGGAGACATTTACAAACGGTGCCATACTCTGCATAGCTGCCATTAAATGCTTTGCTGGTTTCAGGGGGTGGTCGATTAATTCGGAGAGAATTTCAGCAACTTTTTGACAATATTCAGGGTGAGTATTTAACCCGGTTCCTGCCGCACTTCCCCCCAATCCCAGGGATGTCAAATCATCGGATGCCCTGTCAATTCTCAAGGTATGTTCTTTCAGAATTTGCGCCCAAGCGCCGAAGGTGTCGCCGAGTCGAACCGGCACAGCATCTTGCATATGAGTGCGGCCGGATTTAACTATATCTTTGAATTCTTCTGCTTTGTTTTCTAGGGCGACTACGGCATCCGACAAAGCCGGAAAAAGAGTTTTTTCTAACGCCAACAATCCGCCAATCCGAATCGCCGTTGGAATCACATCATTTGTCGATTGACCGTAGTTTACATGATCGTTAGGACTAACGCGCTTGTAGTTGCCTTTTTCATCGCCCATAATTTCCAAAGCGCGATTTGAAAGAACTTCATTAACGTTCATGTGGTGAGAAGTTCCGGCCCCGGCTTGGTAGACATCAACTACAAATTGATCGCGCAAATTGCCTGCTAGGATTTCATCTGCTGCTTGGATAATTGCTTGACTGATGTCTTGGGGAATGCAGCCGAGTTCGCCATTGGCGATCGCCGTTGCTTTTTTTATTAAAACACAAGCATCAACGTAAGTTGATAAAGGCTTAATGCCGCTGATTGGGAAATTTTCAACTGCGCGCAGGGTTTGGATGCCGTAGTAGACACTAGATGGGATTTGTTTGTCTCCCATCGAGTCGCTTTCGGTGCGATACGTTGCGGTTGGCGTTTGAGTCATATCGTCTGGTTTGTGATAATTAGGAATTGTGCAAACAGAACTTACGCACAGTTGGTCAGAAACCGGGTTTGTTGTCGGGGAATCTGTTTGAAAGCGTAGTTTTTTGTCAAGAAACCCGGCTTCTGAAGGTTTTTGTGCGTCCTGGACTGGCAATTTTTTTGGTAACACGGCTGACGGGCGATCTTACTTTTGGGCGCGCGCCGGCAACTTTACAGTAATGCGTAAGTCCCGATCGTACAAAATTATCCCACATCTTAGGCTTCAATCTAAAATCTCAAATCTCAAATCGATTGACAGTTTGCAAAAGCTAAAATTAGTCAATCGGCAAGGGCGATCGCACGCACACAAGGCGAGTCAGGTATAATCATACAAGTAAATCCATTTCACTCATAGTGTTAAACTCCCACGAACAAACCAGCAAAAACTTTCAAACACCCGCTAAATATTTTGATAATCGGCTTTAAGTGCCTCTGCGATTTTTCCGGCTTCAGTAAAGGCTATATCCAGCATTGTTCCCACCGCAGCCATCCCGGAAAAACCGACGATTTTAATGGCTCACTGAACAGGGCTACAGTTATACTATTGAGGTTCAAGGTGATGGTTAGTCGGCTTTTTTCGGATTTGAATAGCTGTGTTTTTCTAGGATGTGGGAAAGGGGCGAGCGATCCCAAGAAGTTGCGGGCGATCGTTGTGTTTCACTTGTCGGCAAAGAAAAATGTAACGTTCCGGTTGAGTGGCTAGAAATAACTTTTGCATCACCACCAATATCTTTCGGTAGTCCGCTCCAACCGGGTTGTTAGGCCGCGGCCATCGCCACTTGACGCTGTTATTGTCCGCGTCCTGGTTTGCAATCTGCAAAACCTAATGCCTCCGTGTCAAGGAAACTAGCGATCGCCATCTCAATGACTGCTTCGATTGGATATTCAATTTCAGCAGCACGAGCAATTAGGGCAGCACGAATTCGTTCAGGAAAACGTCCTAAAATAACTTCGGCATCAGCGAGGGAAAGTTGCTCTTGAAGTTTGGCTTGCATGGCATTTACATCTCAGTTGGAATTTGGACGTTGTAAGGGGGTTCAGCAGCTCTTAGAATGATGGCTTCTAGCTCCAATAGTAACGCAGGGTTCTGCCAGTGAGAAATTGTCTGTACTGCAATCCGTATGTCTTCATCGCTATATTTATCGAGCCATGCCCACAAAAAAGCTTTGTGCCCACCACTGAAGCGACCTCGTAAGCTCTTGGTTTTACCGATGTAGAGCAATCCATCAGTTCTGTGCCTGATTGCATAAATGCCAGGACGCGCAGGAATGCTCTCAAACCCACGGGTCAAGGGTTGACATTGCTCAAAAGGAATGAAAGCAATCGCGTCTAGAATTCTTCGCGCTTGGATTTGTATGTCAGAATCATTCGTTGGCATGAAGGCAAGAAGGCTAATTGCACAGAAATCATAATCCCACAAATTCTGTTACAACCATCATCAACTAGGGATGGTTTTTTGCGCGATCGCACAGAGAAGGCGATCGATCCCGAGCTGATTTGAGCCTTGGCCGTGCCTGTGTTTTTCTAGGATATGGGAAACGGGCGAGCGATCGAGTTTTACCTGCCGGTAAAAAATGTAACGTTATTTCCGTAAAAAACCCGGTTTCTGCGTCCAGGAGTATCAATGATGAAATTAAATCTAAAAAGCAACAAGTGCAGAATATCTGGCAACCATCCGAATTATACCTCCCAACATCCTGCTACACTATTAATAACCGCATCCTCACCCACATTTATGCTCGCAAAAGCAATCCTCGCTATCGCTCCCTTAATCTTGGAAGTGCTGTCGCCCATCGCCAGAAATATCGGTCACAAACTAGGAGAAACCCTCGGCAATAAAGCTCAACAATGGGTAGATTTTCTGATTCCCGATCCCAATCAGATATCCTCCGATTCGACTGAGATAGAGCTAGCAAAACAGCGTTATTCCGAGGAAATGCTGGAATACGCGAAGGCGAAAGATACCAGAGACCGGGAATTGTTAAAGCTAACAGTAGCACAAACAGCACGCCGCATTGAGTTGCACCAACAGGAACAGCAGGATAGAGTGAAGCTGGCAGCCTTGCAGCGGGATTTGATGCGGGAATTGCAAGCAAAGGATATTCAGATCAAGCTGGCTGAAATCCAAACAATTTGGGATAAAGATACTTGGTTTTCTAAGTTGAATCGAGAGGAAACTAAGCAGATTTTACTTGAGCAGCAACATCGCTTCTTAATCTTACTATCACCGCCCAAAATTAGCAAGCGATGCCCGGAAACCTTCTGTGAAGATTTGCCAATTGAGATGAGAAGTGTGGGAGATTTTCTCAGACAGCATTATCCTCAACAGGATGTCTTACGCCCAGTTAAGTTTTATAGCGATTATTTCACTGAGTCGATTGGTGATATTGATGTGGAACGCTTGCAACGAATTTTATCTCCGGTTCCTACTACAATTTTATATAGCGATATCAGCGACTATGCGGTAACTTTTCGCGTCGGCTTTTGGGGATTCCTGAATAATCAGGAAGTCTCCCTGTTTTCTACCAAAGTTTTTGACTGGGAAGAGGCGAAAGATGCACTTTTAGCATCGGGAGTAACTGAGAAAAAAGCCCTCCGCATCATTCGGCAGTTGATTGTGGCGATTCACAAGTTGCTGGCTGGATTTTTAGCGGATTTGTATTATATCAATATTGACCCTAGCTATGAACCTCAGTTGTTTAATTTAAAGGATGAATTGGCTGAAGATGGGTTGGCAGAAGAATGGCTGAAACCTTATTTTGATATTCTTCAGGATATTCAGCGGCGACAGGGAGAACAATATGAACAGGAGTTGAAAAAGCTGATTGAGCAAGTAGAGGCTGAAGGTCAATCTCAAGAGACTGTCAAAGCTGAAGCAAAACGCCAACAACAAAGAGAAAAAGCTGTCAAAGCTGAAGCCCAACGCCAACAACCAAGAGAAGAACAAATCATTAGACAAGCTCACTCCTTCAAATGTGTAAAAACTCTTAATGACGTATGTTTTTCACCTGTTACGTGCATAGTTATTAGTCCTGATGGCAACACTTTTGCTAGTGACAGCAGTGGAAATTGCAGCCAACTTTGGAATCTCCATACAGGAGAACTGATTCGTACTTTTTCAGGGCATTCAGGTGCGGTTTATTGCGTTGCCATTAACCCTAATGGAACAATTTTAGCTAGTGGAAGTTCTGACAAACAAATTAAGCTGTGGAATCTGGAAACTGGACAAAAAATCAGCACTCTAAAAGGTCACTCGTTTTTAATTCGGTCTCTTGCTTTTAGTCCAGACGGAGAAACTCTTGCTAGTGGCAGTCAAGACAATATTATTAAACTGTGGAATCTGAAAAACGGGCAGGAAATTCGCACTCTCATAGGGCATTCATACTCGGTTTGGTCTGTCGCTATCAGCCCGGATGGAAATACTCTGGTTAGTGGCAGTTATGACAATACTATCAAGGTTTGGAATTTGAAAACCAGACAGGAAATTCGCACTATCATAGGGCATTCACACTCGGTTTTTTCCGTTGTCATCAGCCCGGATGGACAAATTATTGCGAGTGGTGGTGGAGACAACACTATCAAGCTTTGGAATCTGAAAACCGGACAGCAAATTCGCACTCTCACAGGGCATTCAGAGTCTGTTTTTTCCGTGGTCATCAGCCCGGATGGACAAATTATTGCGAGTGGTAGTGGAGACAACACTATCAAGCTTTGGAATCTGAAAACCGGACAGGAAATTCGCACTTTCACAGGGCATTCAGCCCAGGTTAATTCGGTTAGTTTTAGCCCGGATGGAAACACTCTGGTTAGTGGCAGTTCTGATAAAAGTATCAAGATTTGGCGGTGTGATGGGTGAAGTAAGAGGGAAAGATAAAAATTATGGTCGATTTGCCAATAGGGAACTACAAAACTTGACTGCGTGAGAAATAAACCGAGAAACACTTAAGGAAAGTAATTTAAATGTCAGAAACAATTAATTTTGAGCAAGCAGTCTTAGAGAATCTGCGACTGTTGCCAACTGAGAAACAACAAGAATTGCTCGACTTTGCACAATTCCTGGTGCAAAAAGCGGAACATAAAAAGCAGTTACCCAGCGAAACTTTTGAGCCTAACAGTTCGTCAACAACTGCACCTACTCTCAAGCTATCACTTAGAGAAATTGCTAGCCTGCCAATAGCAGAACGCCATAAAATACTAGCACCATTTATACCTGCTACAGCCGAAGATTTTTTGACTTATCCTGAATTAACCGAGTTGTCGGTACTCGATGGCGAGGAGTATTTAATTGAGAAATGTTACACTCGCAGCCACGACGCTTTTTTGAAAGGCTACGTACCCGAAGACGAAGGACTTTATGATGACTACAGTACGTTTGTCTAGATTAGATTGTTTGGAAAAGTCTTTGTTGCTAGCGAAAATCGGGCAAATTTCTCAAGCAGATGCAGCAGCAGTGAAACAAGTCTGGGAGTTGTACGTTAAGCCTCAACTTTAATCATAATTCGATCGCCCTCAACTCCCCAACTCCCCTCAACTCCCCTCTCCCATCCCCCAACCCCGCACAATACTTAATAAAAACTTTACAAAACTTACCCGATCGCCCAACATGGGTTAGAGTTATCCTAGAAAATCCAGCAATCCTGCAAAGCGTCAACCTTCTCGTCACTTATCCAGTTTCGATGACTCAAACCCAAAGCACCAAAACCGCCACCCCAACTGCAATTTATTCCTTGACAATTGCTCCCGCCTGTGTATTGCGGGGTCGATCGGCGATCGCACAAGCCGGAGATGCGATCGCCCGTTTCGGAAAGCGGCCGCTAATCGTCGGCGGCAGCAACTCGCTAGCCGCCGCCCAACCGTACCTGCAACCAATCCTCGAACAGCAGCAGTTAAAATCCGCCGAAACAGCATACGGCAAGGATTGCAGCGAAACCAGCCTCGAAACCCTCCGCGAAGCAGCCCAAACCCATCAAGCCGACTTCATCATCGGTGTCGGCGGGGGCAAAGCCTTAGATGCAGCCAAACTCGTCGCCCATCAGTGCAAAATCCCGATCGTCACAATACCGACATCAGCAGCCACCTGTGCGGCTTGGACAGCCCTTTCTAACATTTATTCAGAACAAGGTGCATTCCAATACGATGTCACATTAGCCAGATGTCCCGACTTATTAATACTCGACTACGGCTTAATTCAAACCGCACCGCAGCGGACATTAGTAGCAGGAATTGGAGATGCGATCGCCAAATGGTACGAAGCATCAGTCAGCAGCGGACACTCCGAACAAACCCTGATAATTTCCGCCGTTCAACAAGCTAGAATACTGCGCGATATTTTATTCCAAAAATCAGCCGCCGCCCTCAAAGAACCGGGTAGCGAAACCTGGCAAGAAGTCACAGATGCCGCCGTATTGCTAGCAGGAGTAATCGGCGGAATTGGTGGTGCTCAATGTCGCACCGTCGCCGCCCACGCCGTCCACAACGGCCTAACTCATCTATTAGCAAGTCACGGCACATTGCACGGCGAAAAAGTCGCCTACGGCATTTTAGTACAACTGCGACTAGAAGAAATGCTGCAAAACAATCAACTCGCCGCTAGCGCCAGACAGCAACTGCTAAAATTCTACGGCGAAATTGGATTGCCCCAAACTTTAGACAATCTAGGACTCGGAGACATTACCATAGCAGAATTGCAGCGCGCCGCCGACATAGCCTGCAATCCTAATTCCGACATCCACCGACTGCCTTTTAAAGTTGTTCCCCAACAATTAATGGCAGCGATGGTTTCTACCACCGCACCTGTGGGAGAATTAAAGATTAAGAAGTGACATCCTCCCGACGCTCACCCTCGATCGGGTAGAGCGCGGGCTTCCCAAGATCGCTCTTGAGGTTTCCTGCTTCATCGGGGTTCCCAGGCAACCTTCCTCCACAGGCAGTATCACCGTCTGTCCAACGGCTACAAGACCTCGTTGCTCCACCACTTGCGCGGCGGCTACATCTCGGTCAGTTATATATCCACATTCATCGCAATGATGCACCCGTTCACTCAGTTCCTTTTTACCAGTATGCGCCCCACATTGAGGGCAAGTTTGACTTGTCCCATTGGGGTCAACCTTGGCAAAATAAACACCCCGCTTCCAAGCCACCCATTTGAGCATTTCCAAGAAACTACCCCAAGCAGCATCCAAGCAATGCTTTGCCAACATGCCACGACTCATCATCTTGAGGTTCAAGTCCTCAGCAAAGATCATCCCAGCCAAGTCGCAAAGCGAGTGCGCCGTCAGGAAGTGGAACTCACGCCGAACATTATGAATGTGTTCATGCAAAGCGCGAATCTTGGCTTGAACTTTCCGGTAGTTGGCAGAACCCTTTTTCTTGTTTTTCAATTTGCGTTGCAGCCATCGAAGCTTGCTTTGCAAATCCACGAAAAAGCGAGGGCGCTCTATCAATTCACCTGTCGATACAGCCAAGAACTTTTCCAATCCCAAATCAATCCCGATGGGTTCACCCTGCGGCATGATTTCAGGAACGGAAACATCGGCTTGCAGAATCAGTTGAGCATACCAGCCCGATGCTTTGAAGACTACCCGAACTTGCTTGACCTGAAACCCGTCTGGGATGAGTCGGTGCAAATTGATGGGCATCGCTCCAACTTTCGGCAATTTGATCTCAAATCCGTTGACTGGATTCGATTTGAATTGCGGAAAGACAAACGAACGATACTGACCAAACTTTTTGAATCGAGGGAATCCAAACCCTCTTTCCTGCTTGAACTTAAACGACTTATCCAGTCGTTTCAAAGCATCTTGCAAGACTTGAGAGTGAACTGCCTTCAGTTCTGGAATCAACTCTTTAGCTTTGGTCAGCGCATTCTGCTGTTTGTAGTAGTCGGGATAGGGTGTGCGTGCAGTGATGATGTATTCCTGCCGGATACTGCAAGCATTGACCGGGCATTTACGCGAATTTATCCAGTCCTTGCGCTCTGCCAGGGCGTAGTTATATACGCGACGGCATTGCTCCAACCAGTCAAGCATTTGAGCTTCTTGGTCAAGTCCTGGATAGATTCGGTAGCTGTAGGTCAAGTTCAACATACCAACATTCTAACCGATTTATGTCTCCTGTTAGAACCGATAGTGTGTCGATTGTCGGGGCATCGAACCCCTCATACGCCTTCGGCGGAGCGAAGCTCTACGACGCGGGGTGTCCATGTATCCCGACGCTGAACGGAGTACCGTGGAGCGCGCGGGACTTATAGCCCCCCGAACCTCCCATTAGTTAAAACAGTTTGTAGTAAGGACTAAAGTCCTGAAAAGGCTGTGCTAGAAAGGACGGAAGTCCTGACTACAAACCAGGAAAACTGACAACTGACACAAAATAAATGACTTTGGATTGGATTAGCCCTGCTGACAGGTTGCAAAAACTACCGCCCTACGTATTTGCCCGTCTCGACGAACTCAAAGCCCGCGCCCGCGAACAAGGACTCGATTTAATAGACTTAGGAATGGGAAACCCCGACGGTGCCACTCCTCAACCAGTAGTAGATGCCGCTGTCGCAGCCATCCAAAATTCTGCCAATCACGGCTATCCACCGTTTGAAGGAACTGCCAGTTTCCGCCGTACTATTACTAAATGGTACAGCCGTCGCTACAATGTTGAACTCGATCCAGAAAGCGAAGCATTGCCTTTGTTGGGTTCTAAAGAAGGTTTAGCACATTTTGCGATCGCCTACATCAATCCAGGGGACTTAATATTAGTACCCAGTCCTGCTTATCCCGTATTATTTCGCGGCCCAATCATCGCCGGTGCAAAAGTTCACAACATCATCCTCAAACCAGAAAACGACTGGGTAATTGACTTAGCCGACATTCCCGACAGCGTAGCCGAACAAGCCAAAATACTCTATTTCAATTATCCCAGTAATCCGACTGGAGCAACTGCACCCCGCGAATTTTACAAAGATATTGTGGCTTTCGCACACAAACATCAAATTTTGCTGGTTCACGACTTGTGTTATGCGGAATTAGCCTTTGACGGCTATCAACCGACAAGTTTATTAGAAATTCCCGGCGGTAAAGAAATCGGTGTCGAATTTCACACCATGTCCAAAACCTACAATATGGCCGGCTGGCGGGTCGGTTTTGTAGTAGGAAATAGCAAAATAATCCAAGGTTTGCGGACATTAAAAACTAACCTAGATTACGGTATATTTTCCGCCTTACAAACAGCAGCAGAAACAGCACTGCAATTGCCCGACAGTTACTTGCACGAAGTGCAGAATCGTTACAGGACTCGCCGGGATTTCATGGTAGAAGGATTGGCAGAATTAGGGTGGAATATTCCCAAACCTCTGGCTGCAATGTATCTTTGGGTTCCCTGCACTCCGGGCATGAGTTCGACTGATTTTGCCCTGAATGTTTTGCAGCAAACGGGTGTTGTGGTGACTCCTGGCAATGCTTTTGGGCCGGGCGGCGAAGGATATGTGAGAATTAGTTTAATTGCAGATTGCGATCGACTGGGAGAAGCATTGCGGCGCTTAAAACAAGCAAACATTCGCTATCAATAGTCATTAGTCATTAGTCAGTAGTCATTAGTCAGTTGTTAGTTGTTATTGGTTATTTGTGGGTGGTTAGTTGTTATATCATGTCCGGTCAATTAACCATGATTCCTGTAGGGGCGGGTTCACCAAGATATTGAATAGAAACGGGAAAATCTGTAAACCCGCCCCGGCATTTAATCGCGGTCAATCGATCGGACATGATATTATTGGTTATTTGTGGGTTGTTAGTTGTTATTGGTTATTTGTTATTTGTTGGCGATCGTAACCAATTATTAACTACCAAGGACTAATGACTACTGACTACTGACTAATGACTACTGACTAATGACTATAACGTTTTAATTTGCTCAATCACCCAATCAAAAGTTTCCATAACTTGCTTGAGGCCAGATTCATCTTGCAAAGTAAACAAAGCCAGACTAGGCGACCTTCTCTCACCAGGTTCTATAGGCAGCGACAGACCGATCGCACTCAGCTTACTTCTCAATTCCAGCCAATTCTGTTCCGCATTAAACGGCGGCTGGGAACCATAATTGTCAGCAGAAATCTCCATTCTGCCAGCAATATCTACAGTGAATAACTGATAGGGTTTTCTTCCCTTTTGAGGCAATTGAGCCGCGAAACCGCCATAGGCATCCCCCGTTCCCCACTGGATCTGAACTTCGGGTTCTTGACTTTTTGCCCAAAGGTAAATTGCTTTTGCCATTTGCGCCTCGTCTGCGCCTCGTCTAGCTTTGATTTCCGCAAAAAATGAAGATTCATCCCAGCGCCTTCTTTCGCGCGTTGCGCTGGATTTTTTCTGCTGTGCTTCCGCTGTCTGACCGATCACTCTGGGAACCAGCGTTTTCAAACCGTCTTCACTTACATACTGCTTAATTTCCAGGGCGAAAACTTCAACCGGGTCCATTTGTTCGTTGAGAAATTCCACAACTCGGCGCATTTCAGCAGAAATCTCGTCAGCTACAAACACTAAGCGAACTTTACCCGCTTGCAAATTAGTTTTAACCTTCTGCCAAAATAGGTCTTCATTAGCATTTGCACCGAGAAACTCTTCAAAAATCTGTTCAGGATCGCGACCCCGATCGCGACAATTAGCTTCAAACAGAGCAATAATTGAATCGACAGGCCAGTAAACCAACGCATTAGCAGCATAGTCGATCGACTGACCCAAAACTTTTTGCCGCAGTTCGGCATTAGGAGTTCTCCGAACATCCACCAAAGTAGGAACGGCATTTTGGTCGAGAAACAAATGATCCAGCGACCACTGCACCGCTGTTTCCTCATCGCTGGGTGCGGCTTCCCGCGAAATTAACAGCCACCTGCGCGCCGTCGCCCGATCGATTTGGTCTCCCGCGATCAAATTAGGATAAGTTACTAGCAAGTCTTGTAACTGGTCTTCCGAGTCATAGGGCTGTTCCATCATTTCTACCAGCCTGTCGTCGTCCTGAATCAGATAAATACCTCCAGCCATGCAAGCCCACCTACTTAATTTTAGATTTTAGATTTTAGATTTTAGATTTTAGATTTCAGGCTTAGTTATTAGTCTTCAGTCTTCAGTCCGCAGCCAATAATATCATGTCCGATCAATTAACCATAATATCCCCGTCGGGGCGGGTTTTTGAGATTGTCAATTATTGGCAGGTATTGTTGGCTCACGGGCCCCTACAAAAATCGCGGTCGCTCAACCGGACATGATATGATTTGTGAAGGCGGAAGGCATTGGTCAGAATTCAATAAAAATTTTGAATTCAATAATTTTTATTGCTTGTTAATTAAACAAAAAATCCCTTCTGACTAATGACTGATGACTAATAACTAATGACTAATGACTAATGACTAATGACTAATGACTAATGACTAATACAACCAGTAAATACTCGCTGTGCCGGCCCGGTCATGTAAATTCGCCCAGAAACTTCCGCCCATTCGATTTCCAAAACGCCGCCGGGGAGTTCAACCGCAGTTACCCGATCGCACTTTCCTACCAACACTCCAGCTACCACAGCAGCACAAGCACCAGTCCCACAAGCTAGAGTAACACCCGCGCCTCTTTCCCACACCCGCATTTTTACGTAGTCTGAACGTACCACTTGAATAAATTCCGTATTGGTACGCTGCGGGAAGGCTTTGTTGTGCTCGAATTGAGGCCCGACAGTTTCTAAAGCAACAGCCGAAACATCCTCTACAAAAGTAATGCAGTGAGGATTGCCCATACTGACGCAGGTAACAGACCAAGATTTATCGGCAACTTCGATCGGCACATCAATAACTTTGGCATCCGCTGCAGCCAAAGTTGTCGGAATTTCCGCAGCCAGCAGCCGGGGCACTCCCATATCCACCTTCACCTGACCGTCCGATCGCAATTCCGGGCTAATCACACCAGCCAGAGTGTGGATGCGGTACTGAGTTTTCGCCTCTGACCCGTCCAAATCCGCGATAAACTTAGCCAAACAGCGAATCCCGTTGCCGCACATTTCCGGTTCCGAACCGTCGGAGTTAAAAATCCGCATCGTATAGTCAGTGTCGTTTTGACCCGGAAGAGCAAATATCACACCGTCTGCGCCAATCCCGAAATGTCGATCGCACAAATCCACAGCTTGTTCTGGCGCGATCGCGGGTTCTGACGAGTGGCGGTTGTCAATCAGAATAAAATCATTTCCCAGTCCGTGATACTTCGCAAACTCGATCGGCATAAAAACAAACCTCTTTTGGTTAAAACGGATTAGATAATTTGATGACCAAATTACCCATTTCCCAGTATTATAAAACTTTATGCAATTTATAGTCCTTTCTAGTGAAATATAAACAAATATAATATTTATAACTCCACAGGGATATCTAATTAATGCTGATGTCAATCCCTCAATGAATATCGGTCGAAAACTAGCCGCCAACTTGTTTATCCCTCATCGGGTAGACGCGCTTGTAGTTGCGGCAGTAAGGGTTAAACGGTATAAACAGAAGAATATGGTTTAAGGTAATATTTGACTATATTTTTCTGAACTATGTCTGAATTTGAAACCGGATTGCCCAGCGTTCGCTTAATACAAAGCTACATCAAAGACAAACAACAGGTGGAGATCAAACTCCTTACCGGCGACTTACTAGCGGGCAGAATTTTTTGGCAGGATAATAGCTGCATTTGCCTCCTCGATCCGTCAGAAACACAAATTCTGATCTCGCGGCCAGCAATTGCTTATCTCAAACCCAACGGCTGAGGAGAGTGGGAGAGGGGGAGAGGGGGAGAGTGGGAGAGGGGGAGAGTGGGAGAGTGGGAGATTGGGAGAGTGGGAGAGGGGAAAAATCTTCCCTCTTCCCTCGAACCTCTTCCAACTTCGGTCTTCCTGACCTCCGTTACATCCGTTACATCCGTTACATCCGTTACAGAATCCGTTGCCGAACTTCCCTAATCGCTAAACAGCTTTTCACTGACTTGGGCCTTGACCAAAGGCAGCTTGAAAGCAGGTTGCGGCACCGGCGGTGAGGCCGTCCGCTGCATCAAGCCGAGCTCGTAGAAGCCGCCGCACAGCAGCAAACGATCGCCTTCTTGCAAATTGCTACTTCCGTCCGGCCAGCGAGTAAATTTCCCTTCCCGGCGGATCGCCCGCACCTGCACCCCGTACTGGGTCAGCACATCTACCTCTGACAGTTTTTTGCCCGCCCAAGGGCTGTTTGCTGGCAGCCTCAGCCACTGGCAAGAACTGTCGCCCTGCGGAACTGCAACTTCGCCCTTCGCCAGCAACTCAAAACTGATGAGTTCTTCGGGTTCTCCCACTACAAAAAGTCGATCGCCAGACTGCAAAGCTGTCTTCCCGTTGGGATAATCAATTTCCTCGCCATTCTGGCGGACGATCGCCATCACACTGACCCCTGTCAACTGCCGCAAGTTAGTTTCTTCCAGAGTCATGCTGGCGATGGGAGAACCCGACGGCAAGTTGTACCACTCGCTGTTCATATCTCGAACCGCCACTTTCAAATCCCGCGAAACCGCCAAAGGTTCGCGCGCTGGCCGCAATTCCAGATAGCGGCTGCTGCGAATTTGCTGGACATCCCGCGCGATCGTCATTGCCGAGAGCCCCATGCCAGCCAGCAAGTGGGAAGACAGTTCTAAACTGGCTTCAAACTCCGGCTGCACGACTTCCCATGCCCCCAGTTGGTAAAGCAGTTCGATGTCTTTATCTTGGTTCGCGCACACCACAATATCCAAATCCGGGACTAATTCTAAAGCCCGCTTCAGACACAAGCGAGTGCTCATGGGATCGGGAAGGGCGATCGCCATTGCTTTTGCCCGTTCCACCCGCGCGGCTTCCAATACGTGCAAGCTGGCAGCATTCCCGTAAATGTAAGGAATTCCTTGAACTCTGCACTCTTGAATTCTACTTTCTGACTCATCGATCACCACAACAGAACAGTTACGGCTTTGCAGCATTTTGACTAAAATTCTGCCGACTCGCCCGTAGCCGCAAACCACAACATAATTTTGTTCCGGCAAAGTTTCAGCTATTGCCACAGGTTGAGATGTTTCGTCAAAATAGCGCTGCAAAGGCCCGAAATTTTCCGCCCATTTCAATAACTGCGGCACGCTTCTCAATACAAACGGAGTCAGCACGAGGGTGACGGCTGTTGTTCCTAAAATTAACAGGTAAACGTTCCGCGAAACCAGCCCCATAGCTTGGCCGGCACTAGCGAGTACAAAGGAGAATTCTCCTATTTGAGCTAAGCCCAAACCTGCGATCAATGCTGTTTTTAGCGGATAGCCAAATAGTCGGACGATCGGCGTTATTATCAAGAATTTGCCGACAAATACTATAAATACCAGTCCCAGAATTACTTCTAGATGGTTCCACAGAAACATCGGGTCAATTAACATTCCGATGGTGACAAAAAATAAGGATGCAAAAATATCTCGCAAAGGCTCGACATAAGTTAGAGTTTGGTCGGCATATTCCACCTCCGAAATCATTAAACCCGCCACAAATGCGCCCATCTCGATCGAAAAACCCAAATATTCTGTCAGCAGCGCAATCCCTAAAGCCAAAACCACAACTCCCAGCAAAAACAGTTCCCGGCTTTCTGTTTGCGCGAGGTATCGCAGCAATTGCGGTACCATCCAAATGCCGGCGACTACAGCACCGACAGCAAATAACCCGATCCGCAGCAGGGCCCACGCTACCGTCATGCCGATGGCTTCTGCTGGCTGATTGAGTGCGGGCAAAACTGCTAGCATTAGCCCCAAAGCCAAATCTTGAACTACTAATATTCCCAGCATGACTTGACCGTGGGAAGTACCGGATTCATTGCGTTCCATCAAGCATTTCAGGACGACTGCGGTCGAGGAAAGCGACAGAATCGATCCTAAAAACACGCCTTGAGCGGGCGATTCTACCCACCCTACAGCCAAGGAAATTGCAGTAGTAATGGCGATCGTCAGCACAATTTGCAAGCCCCCCCCGCCCAAACTAATGGCTTTTACTTTCTGGAGTTCGGCGAAAGAAAATTCCACTCCCAAGGCAAATAACAGAAAGGCAACCCCAAATTCAGCCAGGGTGTCTACCTGAATTAATTCTTTAATCAGCCCCAAACCTGCCGGCCCAACTACGATCCCTCCCAGCAGGTAGCCGAGAATTACCGGCTGCCGCAACAGCGATGCAAAGAGTCCTCCTGCTGCGGCAGCAGCGAGAACTAGAACTAAGTCAACGATCAGTCGGAAGTCTTCTTGCACAACTTTATGAAAAAAGTATAAAGTTATATTATAGTGTCTAATGTGTTGACTATGTTTAGCGCGTTGACTATAGTTGAGGGACAAGCGCAACAGTCACTCTTGACCAAGGTATTCTCATGATGACACAGAGTTCCACTCCTCACAAAAAGCTTAAGCTGTTGCAAGTTTATCGAGGGATTGCCGCTGTATTGGTGGTAATGTTTCACCTCAACGAAATCAGCACGGGTATATTAAATCAAGTTACTTTTTTTAATTTATTTCAGGGTGGGTGGAGCGGTGTTGATTACTTTTTTGTATTGAGCGGTTTTATCGTGGTGTATGTTCACCGATCGGCGATCGGTAAAAAAGACCAATTAAAATCTTTTTTAGTCAAGCGCGCCGTGAGAATTTATCCCATATACTGGATAATTACTCTGACAGTTTTGTGTTTTTTTCTAGTAATTCCCGGTTTTGCTAACAATCAAGATTTAGGTTTAGGATACATAATTGGCTCGCTTCTCTTGATTCCTCAAAATGAACAGCCCATTCTCTTGGTAGGTTGGACTTTAATTTACGAATTATATTTTTACTTCCTGTTCAGTATAGCTATATGGTTGAAACCAAAACATTCTGTACCGATACTTTCGACTTGGCTATTTGTCACGCTTCTACATTTTTGGAAAATTGTAACATTCCCCAACTCTTTTGTCTGGCTGGCTCTAGTATTTGGGGGTATGAATCTAGAATTTGTTTTGGGCTGCATGGCTGGGTATATTGTGATTAAATATAACAATAAGATCGGCAAGTACAGGTGGATATTGTTTGCGATAGCAAATTTAGGATATGTTATTTTAGGAATCCTCATCGCATGGAGAAACATAGAGTTCCGGCGCGTCCCTACTTTGGGAGTGCTAGCAGCTATGTTAATCATTGCTGCTACCTCGATAGACCTCAAGGATTCCCCTAAAATTCCTTATCTTTTAATTTTCTTGGGAGATGCCTCCTACTCGATATTTTTGACCCACGTGCCGCTGATTTTAGCAATGACAAAAATTTTGCAAAAGGCGAATTTAGGAAAATATTACGACGGTTTCTTTGCTCCGGCTCTACTGGCAGTGTTCGCCGTAGTTTTCGGTTGCATATTCTACTCTTTGATAGAAAAACCCTTGACAGTTTTTCTGCGTAAAAATATTGTTGAAAAAATGTTTCATCCCAAAGCAGAAGGCCGAATCTAACCATCCCAGGAGATACCCGAGAATTACCGGCTGTCGCAACAGCGATGCAAAGAGTCCTCCTGCTGCGGCAGCAGCGAGAACTAGAACTAAGTCAACGATCAGTCGGAAGTCTTCTTGCACAAGTTTATGAAAAAAGTATAAAGTTATATTATAGTATCTAATGTGTTGACTATGTTTGGCGCGTTGACTATAGTTGGGGAGCCAGGACAACTGCAACTATAGAACCAGGTATTTTCTGATACCAAAGAGTTTCACTGCTCAAAAAAAGCTTAACCTCTTGCAATTTGAGCGAGAGATTGCGCCTTTATTGGGGGTAATGTTTCACCTCAACGAGATGAGCGTGGTGAGATTAAATCAAGTTACTTTTTTTAATCTATTTCTGGCGGGGTGGAGTGATTTTAATTACCTTTTTGTAGTGAGTGGTTTTCTCAGGGTGTACGTTCACAGATATGCGATCGGTCAGAGAAATCAGTTAAAATCTTTTTTAGTCAAACGCCCTGTGAGAATTTATCCGATCTACTGGATAATTACTCTGACAGTCAAGAAGAACCCTTGCTGGAAAAACTAGGAGGGGGAAGAATACGACGACATGGCTACGCGAACACCCTCTATCAAAGAAGAGCCGATGCCTTCTTGATACGGGCTGTGACACAGGTGCAAGATGCGATTGAACCACTTGGGATCTGTATGGCCGAGAGAGTCAAGCTCCATCCTTGTTAAGAGTGAGATAATACCGCCTGTAGATTCGGGGCCTTTATCGGTATTATCCAAGCCACTATTGCCACACCACTCCGCAACCTTGCCGTGCATATCGTAAAGTCCAAAAGCATTAGGCGGAAAACTCCCCACATCCTTTATTTGGCGTTCAAAACCCTGCGGTGCATCAAAGTCGAGATGATTGCCGTCACGGTTAACTTGTTGGATAATTGACAAATAATCACCCTCAAATGGGGCTGCTGTTGCATCGGCACGACAAGCATATTCCCATTCTGCTTTACTCAGAAAACGATATTTTTTACTGGTTTTTTGCGATAGTTTTCTACAGAATCTAAATGCCTCCAGCCACGATACATTTTCAACAGGACGTTTTTCGCCTGTGAAACTCGATTGGTTGGTTCCATTTCCCATAACTGCTTCCCACTCTGCTTGGGTGATCGGGTATTTGCTTGCATAAAAAGCGGGTATTGTGACTTGAGGCTTCCCACCTTCCCCATAATCTCTATATCTATCAACTTCTGTTACTGGCGACTCTACCATCAATGTGCCACCGGGAATGTAAACCATTTCCAACACAATTCCATTTCCTAGGTCTTCGGGGAAGTAGAAAGCAAACGACTTGCTGCGGCTGCTTTCTCGTCCATTAGAATTAACAGTGATGACATCAAAATCAAAAAAATAGTTTTGTAAATGTTGTTTTATCTTCTCCTCATTTCTATCTTTCAGTAGTGAATAGACAGCTAATTTAACCTGTACTGACTCATCCTGCAATGCTCCCAGTATCAAATCTAATCCTGCATCTCCATATTTGAGCGCATCGGAGAGTGCAGCGATTCTAGCTTCGACAGAGGGCAAAGCCAATCGGCTTTTAACGCCGGCAATTCCTCCCTGTACCGCCGCACCGACAGGAATTGAATTTTGCCCCCCCTTGACTGCATCGTATTCTCTGGGTCGATCGCGATCGCTTGGCATAGCATTTTAACCTCTGTAATATCTACAACTGTGGCATTTAAATAATAAATATGTCAAATATGAAAAATTTATAATATATTTGACCTAAGAGTTTCTGTGTCATGTTAAATGCAGCGCACGGAAGTGAAATATCTCAGTATTTTCCCACAATCCCAGATGATTGGCTGCGCTCGCCCTCCACTCAGAATGACAAAATTATACCGCGATCGAAACCGTGAAACATCCTCTGATGCAGCTTTGCTACAAAGTCAGCAAATAGCGCCTTGCACTCCGCTAAATCGCGATACATTTGCTGACTTGGCGCAAGTCGTAATAGTGCGTTATCCTTGGCGGTGAGAGGGTACTAAAATTAGAATTTTTGGGTAACATTAGCCAGACAAAGATTAAGCATATCCGTCATGACAGCGACTGCGAATCGAGCCAACTGCGGACAAAGTGCGAAAATAGTTGCGGGTGCTATTTTTGGATGCAGGCTATTGAAAGCAAACATGAAGAAGGCGATTTTGAGCGGGGGAACGATCGCGAGCATTCTCAGTTTGGTATCCCCGGTACAAGCTTTGCAGGTGAAGGTGACGCCGGCAAATCCCGAACTAGGAGATACGCTGTCAGTAATGATTCAGGTAAACAGCAGCAGCGGAACTCCAACGGTTTCCCTACAGCAAAAAAACTACCCAGCTTTTCCTACGGGCAACAATCGCTTTCGGGCCCTGCTGCCGACGACGCCGCTCGATCGCCCCGGTACCCGCCAAATCCAAGTGGCGGAAGACGGAAAGGTGCCAAATTTGAGCGTGCAAGTGCGCGATCGATCGCACATCGCCTCGCGATCCGTTGGCACTCCCCATCCGTTTCTCGGACTGCATCGTTGTGTCGATCGCACCTTCCCCCGTCCAACCTAACAATCTAACCAATTTAGCAACCATAATATCGGATAATTGTAAAGCAATTCACCAAGCCAAAAGCATGAGTATTGACCAATTAAACACAGACTACGGCATTGCCGGGAACCTCACCTTCGCCACGGGAAACGGTGGTTTCCCGATGATTCACATCGACAACGGTCAAGCCAAAGCCTTAATTTCTGTGTATTCCGGTCAAGTGCTCTCCTTTCAACCAGCCACCGAAACCACAGACTTGATGTTTGTCAGCGAAAAAGCCTACTACGCCGAAGGGAAAGCCATCAAAGGCGGTATACCCATCTGTTGGCCCTGGTTTGGCCCAGATCCCGAAGCCTTGGGGCGTCCGAGTCATGGGTTTGTGCGGAATCGCCTCTGGAATGTGCTAGAAACCGCCACAACCCCAGACGGCGCAACCAAAGTCACTCTCGGACTCAAGGATACCGATGAAACTAGAGCAATTTGGCCCCAAGCCTTTGAACTGGCGATCGAGATTACGATCGGCACAACCCTCACTGTAGAATTAATCACCCGCAATCTAGGCGACAAAGCATTTCCCCTCACCCAAGCTTTCCATACCTATTTCCAAGTCGGCGATATCAACCGCGTGCAGGTTTTAGGTTTAGAAAATAGCCAGTATCTTGATAAAGCGGATGGTGGTGTGGAAAAAACTCAAGTGGGTGCAGTGGTAGTAACAGGTGAAGTCGATCGTATTTATCTTGATGTCACCAATGAATTAGTCATTGACGATAGCGCCCTCAATCGCCGTATTCGCATTAAATCATCTGGTAGTAAATCCGTCGTAGTGTGGAATCCTTGGGTGACAATTTCTGCAAATATGGCCGACCTTGATGATGCAGATTATCAGCGTTTACTCTGCGTAGAAACGACCAATGCAGCTACAGATATTGTGGAAGTTCCCGCTCATGGTGAGTTCCGCTTGCAGGCAATTTACAGCGTTGAACCCCGCTAAGGAATCACAGCTTAATCTCAGCGGTGATTGGTCAGAAATTCCCCGTAAGCTGTTCCACATTTCAATTGGATAGTTGGCGCGTTGCTCAAATCCCACCCACAAGACTGGGATTGTTTCTTTAAATACAACTTAAATGCCGATTAGCTGATTGAATTGAAAAACTCTGTCACCCTAATGACTAATAATTTCATGTCCGATCGAGTGACCGCGATTAAAAGGGCGGGTTTTTGAGATTGTCAATTATTAGCAGATATTTTTTGTGAACCCGCCCCTACCGTATTAGGTAATCGACCGGACATGATATAATACCAAATCCAAAATTTCTCCCCTGTTTATTTCTGAGTCAGCGAAAGACGTTCGGCAAAATTGAGTCGAACGGGCCGCAGAGGAAAGTTTGTATAATCGGTTTCAACCGCCGACTCCGATCTTTTTAGTTACCCTCAATATTATTATGCAAATCTTCAACTGGACAAAACTTCAAAATGGATCAGACATTCGCGGTATCGCCCTCGAAGGCGTCCCCAATGAAAAAGTCAACCTAACGCCCGAAATTGCGACAATCTTAGGTAAATCCTTTGTCAGTTGGCTGGTGCAAAAAGTCAATAAACCTGCGGCCGAATTAACGATCGCGATCGGGCGTGACAGTCGCCTATCAGGGCCAACCTTAATGCAAGCAGTCATGGAGGGAATCGCCTCAGTTGGTGCAACCGTGTACGACTTTGAAATGGCCTCAACCCCCGCCATGTTTATGAGTACCATTACCCCTGGCTTTGATTGCGACGGCGCGATTATGCTCACTGCTAGCCATTTGCCATTTAATCGAAATGGCTTAAAGTTTTTCACTGCCAAAGGTGGGTTACAAAAGCAGGATATTACAGATATCTTAACACTAGCCCAAAGCAATTACTTTCAGCCAGCCGCATCGCCCGGTAACATTACAAAGCATGATTTTATTTCTGTTTATGCTAACCAATTTGTCAAAAATATCCGGGAAGCCGTCAATCATCCAGATAATTTTGAGCAACCACTAACAGGATTAAAAATTGTTGTGGATGCGGGTAATGGTGCTGGCGGTTTTTATGTTGATAAAGTCTTAAAACCTTTAGGTGCAGACACCACCGGCAGTCAGTTTTTAGAACCTGATGGTACTTTCCCCAATCATGTGCCAAATCCCGAAGATAAACAGGCAATGCAGTCAATTTGTCAAGCGGTAATTGAACATCATGCTGATTTTGGGATTATTTTTGATACCGATGTCGATCGCAGTGCGGCCGTCGATCGAGTTGGCAAGGAACTCAATCGCAATCGCTTAATTGCCTTGATTTCTGCCATTATATTAAAAGAACACCCAGGCTCTACCATTGTTACCGATTCTATCACCTCCGATGGCTTGACACAATTCATCGAACAGGATCTAAAAGGGATTCACCACCGCTTTAAACGCGGGTACAAAAATGTGATTGACGAGTCGATTCGCCTCAATGAAGCCGGACAAGAATCATGGCTAGCGATTGAAACGTCTGGACATGGAGCTTTGAAAGAAAATTACTTTCTGGATGATGGCGCTTATTTGGTCAGCAAATTATTGATTGAATTGGCTAAGTCAAAGCTAGCAAATCAATCTTTGCCAGAGTTAATTGCGAATTTAAAAGAACCCGAAGAAAGTGCCGAATTTCGGATTAAACTTGGTGTAGATGATTTCAAGGCTCACGGCGATCGCGTTATTGAACAACTGCAACAATTTGTCTCAACGCAAGCAGACTGGAAAATAGTTCCCAATAACTATGAAGGTTTGCGAATTTCCTGCACCTCACCTAGCGAATCCGGCTGGTTTCTGTTACGCTTATCACTCCACGATCCGGTGATGCCTTTGAATGTTGAGTCTAATGTTAAGGGTGGTGTTGCTCACATAGTGCCTCGGCTTTTAGCTTTTTTCCAAACAACAGAATCCCTTGATTTTTCGGCACTATCGATCTAAGTTTTACTCGTGTCAGACTATTAGTAAACCAAACCCAAGGAGGAATTTAATCATGTGGCTTTTAATCATAAAATGTTCTGCTGAAAGCTGGGATACCCATTCCAAAGCTTTCAAAGCCATTGCTGCCAAATATCCGGCCACGCCTTCCTCTTCCAAAAAGATGAAAGGCGATGGTCAACGCATCATGGAATATCAGCTTGAGAATGTCAATGATGTAGAGGAATTTATGGAAGAATGCTTGACCTTAGATGGTTTCACCGCTGCCTTTGAATCCCTCTAATTCTAGGTGATAGATTATAGCCATTCTCAATTTTTATCTCATACCATTTTAGATGTGAGATTTTAAAATTGGGAATTAATACTATTTACTCAAAAATTAGGCTACAATAACTAGAGAGTTTTAGGAAGGTTCTCCGAAAATAAACTGCCACGAAAGAATTGATTTAAGAGCAGAGGAGTTAAAAATAATTTTGTGGTAAGCTGCTACGCATTTAAATTGAATCCAGAGACGGGCAGGATGCCCGTTCCACAATAATTATAGAAAACTTGACTGTCAAATTAGGTGTACAACAGCTTAGCGCCGTGAACTATAACTAATATTAATTATTAAAAGTTATGCAACAGTAGCTAGGACTGATAAAATATAATCCCATCCGCTTAGGAATGAGAATTAAATAACTTCCACAAGTTTGTGGGATGGGCGTCCCGCCCGTCCTTTTTGGACGGGCGGGA
>NZ_JAUBTI010000029.1:0-29165 GCF_036702415.1 Microcoleus sp. D3_18a_C4
CGGTACGGTATGGTGTCGCTAGTGATTTACTTTAAAGTCGATATTGAGTTTCGGCCTGCAGCACAATCGTAAATATCACTACCCTACTGCTGTCTAGAATTTATCTAGAGAATATTCCTTTTAAGTAACCTAGCTGAACGGTTGAAACGGCGTAAACACGTTAGCTGTCTAGAATTACTCTAGAATCTAGAGTGAGAACGGCTGAAACTATTGATTTTTGGTTAACAACTCCAAAAGATAAGAATTGGAGACTTGCTTAAACTCAACTCAAACTTCAAGGCTGCGTTAGTCCAAAGCTTAACGCAGCCTTCTGCCTCTTCGGTTGCTGAGGAAAACAGCAAGCAGAGCCTCCAAATCTGCGTCCCCAGGAAGAGCCGGGAAACAAGAAAAAATCTGAAAAATATTCCTTAAGACTTGTTACAATACACAAAACTTCATACTTTCCCCAACACTGGATGACCTTTTTCAACGCCTCCGAACCCCTAATCCGCTGCAAACAGGAACATCTCGACGTACAAGACATCGAAGGCCTGTTGCAACTCCGCTGGCAAATTGGAAATATTACTCTTTTCTCAGGATTTTATACCCGCATCGACCAAACTTTTCTGCTTTGGGGTTTGGTGACTGGGGCGATTTTTTTTACGGCTCAGTTTGTCCCCATCAGTTGGAGCTTTCAGGCGATTCTGTGGTCAACTTTGACTCTAATTGGCACTGCGGTAATGGCTGTTTTGACTTTGTTTTGGGTAAGAGTCGAGCGAGTTAGCTGGATTCTTTACTCTTGGGCGATTTTGATGATAACTGGTTTGGTTCTGACCGATTGCAGTATTTTTGCCGGTTGGGCAGGTTTGTTGCTGCACCTTTGCGATTTGTGGTTGGGGTTGAGCGCGATCGGCTATTTGTTGACGGGATTAGGTTTGCGATCGCGCACTTTTCTCCTGATTGGACTAACTCATTTATTTAGCATACCTCTACTAACATTGGTTGCTCCTTGGCAGTATCTAACCACAGGCATAATTATGGCCGGTTGTTTGTTGTTATTGTCCGAATTGCAGTGGGATATGCGATCGCCGATCGACAATAGTTTGCTAAGCGCAGAACAGAAAGAATTTAACAAAATTCAACAGCAACTGCGACAGAGTGGCGCGATTGTATCCAAATAAATCACAAATGTAAAGAATTCTGTAGCACTGCTGACACTTTCCACAAATCGTACACAATAGAAAGATACAGCATAAATAAAAAACAAACTTTAACCAGAACAGGTGTTTTGCTGTTTTACCTGTGAATCGCCAACCTTAGGGGAACGGTGTCCGGGAGGCGACGGGCTAACAATGCTGTACTTGCGACCATAAAAGTTAATTCCGGTTGAGAGTAGTTGTTAAAACAAAAAAAGTGGTGCAGGGTTTTTACCGTTTCCCCTGCTTCGCAGTCTCTGAGGAGAGGCTAAACCCTCTACTAGAACAGCCCGACGAGATTGACACAAGTTTTGACAGTTGCTCAGACCGATTTTTAAGTTCAGTGTTTAAGAAAATTGAGGAAATGCTCGCTGACGAGCATTGCAGGACTTAGGATTAAATAAGTCCTGCTTTAGTTTAGAAAATTTAAGTTCTGTTTTACTCTGACGTGCGTTTTCGCAATATTTCCCTTACTTCCATTAAAATCTGTCCCAACATATTTTTGCCGCTGCCATCTTTACCGCAACCCCAATAGTAATCAACAGGGGAATTTTCGACTATTTCCTCATCCGCAGTAGCGAGTAAAATTTCTCTAATTTCGGCATGAGTTTCAAATTTTCGGAGTACGGCTTTTCTCATGATATCATCTTTTACTTTTTCCCAATCTTTGCGGAGGGGACGAGAGCGATCGCGCCCCATTTTTGCGGCATCTTTCGGCGTTTTTGCTTGGCGAATTTGGTCACAATGAGCCGTTTTGGGAAACTTTTGTGCTTGAAAATAATGTTCGGTAGTTGGCCAATATTCTCCGTCTAAATCGAATCCATGACTGGAAAAATTAGAAAAACACCCGTATTCGCTGCCAGTGGTGTAGAAGTAGATAGTCATAATGTCCTCGATTTCAATCGGCATAAAAATCTTGGGCGATCGTCAGTTTTATCTCTCTGGATTATCCAATATCTTCAACCGCAAATCAATAGTTTCAAGATGGGAACCGATGTAAGACAGCAGGGCGTAGATGAATACGATCGCCCCTACCATTTCCAAAATTTCCTCAACAGAAGCCATCAAACCGTATATCAAGTTTCGCTGACCTACCGCATCTGCATAATAGCCAGTAACCATTTCCATGCCAAGTGATCCACCGACATATATACTGCCTGCCAGTAAACAATACTCCGGACAGTTTTTGGAACGATACTACAAGCTTACGCGGGGCAAGGATCATAAAAAAGTCGAATAAAATGTAAGTCAGGGGTAAAGCTGACATTGATTTAATTATCCACAGTGGCTCAAAGTCTTAGAGCCTAAGCCATTTAGCCCTATAAAAACTGTCCGGACTATTGATTAATATCTAATAAATTTAAGCTTTCATATTTAGATGCGCTATCGCCCCATAACTCCGCATGATGAACTTTAGCAGGTGTATGCTTTCCAGGAGCCTTGATAAAAATCCCAATACTGACAGCTTGTTGAATATCAAAAACGTTTTGATCGGGTGAACCATCGGGAGAAACTTCTTTCTTCTTAGAATTACCGTGTAAATCTAAAATGTAGATATCAGTAAAGGTTTGCATCAAGTTCTGGCGCATTCCTCGAAACGTTGGATTATCCAGATAGCCGTGATTAGTGACAAACGCTAAAACTCCGTAGCCTGTTTCACTCACTCGCCATTGTCCAAAGCGGATGAATTTTACATAATCATCCTGTAACCATTTGGAATTGCGTTCTCCTAACGGTAGACCATCCACATAGTAATAATCCTGTACCAAACTCTCAATCCACTTACTTTTATTTGCTGAATGTCCTGAATAGGGCGGATTGCCCAACACCACCATCACAGGTGTATCTCGTTTTACCATCGAAGCTTCGTTTGCTTCCTGTGCCACAAACTGACCAAACAAAATCTCTGACTTTTTCATTGCCTCATCCAGCGTATTGGTGAGGTAAATGCCTAATCGTTGTTTGTCCTTAAATTTGTAACCAAGTTCTTGAAGTTCTAGCCCTAGCTTGAGATGAGCAATGGCATAGGGAGCCATCAATAACTCAAATCCAAACAACCGATTCAGCAAATTGTCTCGCACATAGCTATCCCACTGATTCGCCATGCCAATTTCTTCTAGATTGCGGTAAATTTGCTTTACCACTTCATACAAAAACGTACCCGTACCCGTTGCAGGGTCGAGAATTTGCACTTTCGGCTTTTGTGTTACTGGATCTTTGGCGTTATCAGCTAATCCTAATGGCAGATCCAAGCGGTCTTTGAGAATGGCATCAACCGATCGCACAATAAACGACACCACAGGTTCCGGTGTGTAATAAACCCCTCGACTCTTTCGCAGGGCTGCATTGTACGCCGCCAAAAACGTTTCATAAAAATGCACCACCGGGTCTTCTTGACGAGTGCGCTGCCCAAAGTTTTCAAGAATGCTGCCCATATCAACCTGAGACAGCAATTGCACCCCATCGTCGATCGCCCAATCGATCTGACTGACTGCATCCGTTTCGACGGACGATCGTATTAAACAATCGCTTCAAAAAAGGGTTTGTTGCCGGAATATACGTGCCCGCCGTGCGCCGAGTAAACGGTTCACCCCCTGGATTTTGAGCATGACCAACTCTTGCCACAAATAACCCATAAGAAATCGTCTGAGCATACATATCAGCAAAATCAGCATCATTCAAATCGGGCAACAACACCTCACTAAAGCCCTGTTTTAGTTGATGTAATTCACCGTCTTTCCTTTCTCCCTCCAGCGCAGTTGTTGTTGCTAACCGGATTGCCTTCGTCAACCTCGCCATCTGTCGCGCCCGGTCTTCAGGACTGCTGATAATCTCGCCTGTATAATTGATAAACTGATCTAGCAGAGCCGCAATCTTTTCTGTAGCCCTTACTTGCAGCTTATTCTCATTACGGTCTGCTAAAATTTCCTTCTGCCTGCGCTTCCCATTCACATACCAACGAAACTCTAAATAATTGGTCAATACTAGATTCGGAAACGCTTCTATATACCGCTGCAATTGCTCCGATTTTTCTATCTGATCCAGGTCTAGCCCAACGTCTTTGGCTGCTACATAACCCACCAATAGTTCCCGCCGCCTCACGGTAAAGTCTGGAATTCCTGCCTTATTGCCTTTTTCTTCAACTATGGCCTCAATGTCATTGTCTGAGTCATCCAGCAAATCTTTCATCGCTGGATAATGGCTGCGCTCGCTACCTTTTTGCAGGTTATTTTGAATCGACTTGAGGTAAGCATCAAAAGATATAGACGGCATTGAATCAGTTTCCTGGTTTAGTTTGGAAATGTTTCCTGAATTCGTTTAATGCTATTATAGTAGATAGAATAGTCCTGGAGATAGGGGCCCAGAAACCGGGTTTTTTAGGAAAATACTTCGTGGCTACCGACAGATTAGATAAAAACCCGGTTTCTTTGTCGGAGTCAGTAAGCCCTATATGGATTTATTCTCTTTTTCGCTGACCGAAAGGTAAAAATCATGAAATGTCGCTGTTATTTCTTAATTTTTATCCTTATTGGATTATCCTTAACAAGCTGCGAACAGGCGAAGTCATTTCAAGAAATAGATCGAAAATTTAAAAATAGTAATGCGATTGAACAACACAATTTTAACTTGCAAGCGGGCGATCGAACGGTCGATCGAACTAACAACATCCCAGCAAGTCCGAAGAGTGGGAAGTTCGATAGAACTACCAACTCACCGGAAGAAAGTGCGATCGTGTTAGGAATCTTCGGGTTTTGTTTGATGTGTTATTTATTAGTTTGGAAGTTTCGCGGGAGGGAAGAAGCTAACAAGATGCTGAGAAAAATCCGAAGAAGAGTGAAGTGAGGATAGATACTTGCTAAACCTCATTTTTTCTTGGTGCGGTTGCGTTTTCTCGATTCAGCCGCCGTATTTTTTGCTTTTTTTTGTTTTTCTTTACTTGCTTTAGATCCATTGACAGCACTATCACTTATCGGTTGGCTGGAAAATCCCGATGTCTCGGAGTTTTTAGCTGCAAGTAGAGGAGCAATGCTAGCATTATATATCTCCTGAAATTGTGTTAGACCTTCCCCCGTACTTATATCAAACCCTGCTTGATGACCCAGCGTTACAAAAGATTTGGCAAATCCAAATTTAGAGGAATCTTCCATAATCTCCTTAAATTCCGGCTCGATATCGCGCAGGTATTTGATAATTGAAGTGGCATTTCGCAGTTTAAATTCTCGCTTCAAAAATTGCCAGAACGCCAATAATTCCGGGATAGCATTTTCACCTTCTTCCGACGAAAGCAAACTCACTTTCCTGGGAAACAACTCTTCGACTACAGTTGCCGCATCTTCCACTTTCATGCGAGGCAGCGTAAAACCTTCATAGCCGAAACCGTAATAAATGAACTGCGCGATCCAAAATCCCACGTCTGGATAAGTTTTACAGTATTCTTCTCCTTCGGGAGAATTGACAAATAGCTCGATTAGCGTTTCCTGATAATCTTCCAGGAGTGGTTCTGCTTCGTCATAATCTAGGTCATTGAGTTGGCGGATATTAAAAGGTTGATCGGACATAGTTGAAAATTTTTTAATTTAATTGACGTTAGCTCTAAGGTTAGTACAAGTTTTGCAGTTCTATTAATTCTTTAGGATTTCATTATATTTAAAAAATCTCCGATCGCAGGTATATGTGACTAGCACCGATCGCCCGTGACTATTTAAACCAAGCTAGCATTGTATAGGGCGATCGCCCTTCTCCACCGAACAGCGAAAGATGTGATATAATCTCAAGTAAAACTATAATTGTTTGAGCTTGGCAGTCCGCCACTTCAAATTATGAAGTCAACACAACAGTTTACAGCAATTATTGAACGAGAAGGCGACGGCTATATATCCCTTTGCCCAGAACTTGATATTGCCAGCCAAGGTGACAATATAGAAGAAGCGCGACAAAATCTGATCGAAGCGCTGGAACTATTTTTTGAAACAGCAGATCCTTCTGAAGTCAAGAATCGACTGCATAGTGAATTTTTTGTGACTCGTGTAGAGGTGAGTGTTGGGTAAACTGCGGGTTCTATCAGCGGCTCAAGTTTGTCAGATTTTAGAACAATATGACTTTGTTCAAGTGCGACAGCGTGGCAGTCATATTATCATGCCGCAACGACTACCCAATACAACTGTAACGGTTCCTGTACTAAATTATTCAGAAATCAAAATTGGCACTTTGCAGTCTATTATTCGGCAGTCAGGATTACCTCGATATCTTTTTGAAGTGAACGAGTAGCCTAGATTAGCATCTATACAACCCCAAAACAAAAACCCGGTTTCTCCAAGAAACCGGGTTTTTATTGAGTCCTAAAAAATCTTACAACTGCTTCACCTCAGAAACCAATTTGGCAACCACATCCTTAGCGCTACCAAACAACATCATCGTCTTATCCTTGTAGAACAACTCATTATCTACACCGGAAAAACCAGCACTCATCCCGCGCTTAATCACGATCGTATGCTTAGCCTTATCAACCTCCAAAATCGGCATCCCATAAATCGGGCTCGCCGTATCGTGACGCGCCGCCGGATTCACCACATCATTCGCACCAATCACCAACGCCACATCCGTTTCTTCAAACTGCGGATTGATGTCGTCCATATCGTACAACTGCGGATAAGGCACGTTTGCTTCGGCTAAGAGCACATTCATGTGCCCCGGCATCCGCCCAGCCACCGGGTGAATCGCGTATTTCACGTCAACACCCATTTTTTCCAAACCGTCGGCTAACTCGCGCACGGCGTGCTGTGCTTGCGCTACAGCCATTCCGTAACCGGGAATAATTACAACCGATCGCGCATAACCCAACATCATCGCACTTTCTTCGAGATTGATGCTGCGAACAGTTTTGTCAGTAGCACCAGCAGCCCCAACAGCAGCCGCAGCACTACCGCCACCGCTACCAAAGGCGCTAAACAGCACACTAGAAAGCGATCGATTCATCGCCTTGCACATGATTTGCGTCAAAATAATCCCCGACGCGCCCACCAACGCACCAGCGATAATCAGCATATTGTTCATCAAAATGAACCCAGCCACACTCGCCGCAATCCCCGAATAAGAATTAAGCAGCGACACCACCACCGGCATATCGCCACCGCCAATCGGTAGCACAAACATGATTCCCAGAATATTAGAAATCGCCACCAAAGCCAGGAATACCGGCACATCCTCCGGCTTCGTCAGCATATAACCGCTGCCGGCTAAAAGTGCGATCGCCAGCATGGCATTAAACGGCTGTTGCAGCGGAAACGTCATTGGCGCACCCGGTAGCAATTCTTGCAGCTTCGCAAAGGCCACAAGGCTACCAGTGAAAGTAATTCCGCCAATCAACACACCCAAAAGGATCGTGATTGTCGCGTCTGGAGTTGGCGATTCCGGGATGCTGAGATAGCGCCAGAATTCGCCCACAGCAACGAGTGCAGAAGCCGCGCCCCCAAAACCGTTAAGCAAACCCACCATCTGCGGCATATCCGTCATCGCCACCGTATTCGCCATAATTGTTCCCAAAATGGAACCGACGATAATTCCGACAGCAATCAATTCGTAGCTGATGACTTGCTTTTCCAGCAACGTACCGACGATCGCAATTAACATCCCGATCGCAGCTAACACATTCCCTTGACGGGCGGTTGCAGGGGAACCCAACTGTTTCAAACCGATAATAAACAAAGATGCGGCAACTAAATAACCTAGTTGAATGCCACTGGGCAGAAAATCGCTCACGCTTTAACCTCTTTTTTCTTGAACATTTGCAGCATTCGATCGGTTACTAAAAAACCGCCGACAACGTTAATTGTGGCCAGGGCGATCGCGATCGTCCCCAAAATCGAAGTAACAGTCACATTGCCTTGACCAGAAATCAGAATTGCACCTAAAACGGCAATTCCCGAAATCGCATTCGATCCCGACATCAAAGGTGTGTGCAGCGTCGGCGGGACTTTATTGATTACTTCAAATCCCACAAACGACGCTAGAGTAAACACCACTAAACCTGCAATCAATCCTTCTGCCATAACAATTGGTAATTGGTAATTGGAAATAACTCGTTCCCGGTTGCGTCCGCCAGGGAATGAATTCCCTGGCTAATAGCCCAAGTCCTCTTAAGAGGACTAATAGACCTCTCCAATAATTCTTGTGGAACAGGCCGGAAAGCCTGTTCAAAAAAGCCTTTTTTGGAGATATTTAATCAGTTCTTCAGTCCTCTTCAGAGGACTTTAGCTTTGAGGCAGGGGTTTCAACCCTTGCCGGACTGTGCCTCATAACGACAGAATCTAACTGACGGCTGATGCCTGAGCAGTCAAAGCATCCCGCACCCGCTGGTTGCTAATCTCACCGTCGCGGGCAACGCAAGCACCAGCAATGATATCGTCTTCAAAATTCAAATTGAGTTCCTTATCTTTCACCATCAACTGAACTAAAGCCGAGATATTCTTCGAGTAAGTTTCGCTAGCGTGGACAGGCATCGACGAGGGCACATTAATCGGGCCGATGACATTAACGCCGTTCCATTCAACATCTTTCCCCGCTTCCGTGCATTCGCAATTGCCGCCTTGTTCGCCCGCGAGGTCAACAATTACCGATCCGGGCTTCATTTGAGAAACCATTTCTCTAGTAACTAAAATAGGTGCTTTTCTGCCGGGAACTTGAGCGGTTGTAATCACTGCATCGGAAGCGCTGACGTGTTGGGTGAGCACTTGGCGGGTGTATTCTTTAGCCGCTTCTGATAGCTCTTTAGCATAGCCTCCGGCGGCGACGGTTTCTTCCTTGAGTTCGACATCAAGGAATTTAGCGCCCAAACTTTGCACTTGTTCTTTTGTTTCCGGGCGGATGTCGAAGGCTTCGACTACCGCACCCAAACGACGCGCCGTGGCGATCGCCTGTAAGCCAGCAACGCCCACACCCATTACCAATACTTTCGCGGGGCGAATTGTACCTGCGGCCGTTGTCAGCATCGGGAAATATTTCGGCAAAGCTGCGGCTGCGATCAGTACCGCTTTGTAACCGGCGACGTTAGCCTGAGATGACAGCGCATCCATACTTTGAGCGCGGCTGGTACGCGGGATCATTTCCATGCTGAATGCCGTTACTTGGCGATCGGCTAAACGCTGCACTAAAGCTGGATCTCCCAGAGGATTCAAAAATCCGATGAAAACGCCTCCTTCCCGGAGTTGATGAACTTCTGATTCTTGCAGGGCCCCGATTTTGACGACGACATCGGCTTCGCCCCACAGCCTAGCGGTATCGGCGACAACCTGAGCTCCCGCTTCTTCGTAAGCAAGATCCGAAAAAAAGGATTGTGCGCCGGCACCGGCCTCAACCCAAACTTCGACGCCCTGTTTAACTAATCGGGCTACAGCGTCGGGTACTAAAGCCACCCGGCGTTCCCCTGCTGCTATTTCTTTTGCGATCGCTAATTTCATGAACTCTCCTTATTTAAGCCTTCCTAGGACGGTTGAAACCGCGCCTGCACAGACAAAACCTGCCTCCGCAGGTTTCTTGAAGTGCGATTTTTAATCGCCCGATGCCTTGCTTTACATTGAAGCAGCCGTTCCCCTAAACTTCTCTCGTTGATACTAAAGCCGATCGCCCAAATTCCACCCGTATCTTTAACTTATCTTATACATTCAAATTCGCTAAATTGTTAAGTTAGCCACAGATTATGATATAATTTTATGTCGCCTAATTCTGTAGTTAGAATGTCAGTTATCAGTATTACGCAAAAAATACGCAAAAAATAATTGACGATCGAGCAATTTGTTCGGAGGTTCCCAGATTCAGCGTTTCGGAGACTTAGGATGGAGGCACAGAAAAGCGTCGGGTTCTAACCAGCCCCCAGATTCATTCTCAAAGCAGACGGGAGTAAATCTAAAATCTAAAATCTAAAATCTAAAATCGGCTCGCCCTCATCAAATTGCTGAGACATTCGATATATTGTAGGCACGATCGCAAATTTCGGGCGATCGATATTAAAGGTTCACCAAGAGTTTAATTAGAGGAGTTGTTATGCGACGATTATTTTCAGCACTAGCGGTTACAGGTTGCTTGGTGGCTGGATTACCCGCCATCAGTTTAGCCCAGTCCATGCCAGGATTCACGATTTTCGGCGGCCCCGAACGCGCCAACCAATTAAACTATCGCTTGGATTACGGTACAGCCGGGATGAGTGGCGATAGATATCGGCTGCGAATTCCTTCCAACAAAGTAAGTTTGGCGATCGCCCAACTCAACATATCCTATCCAGACTACTACAAAGGCGAATTTGACCAAAAAGACATTAAAGTGCGCGTCAAAAACAAAACAATAGAATTGCAAGAAGTAATCTGGGACAAAGAAAATCGTTTCATAGAAATTTATCCCAAAGAACCAATTGCCGCCGGCAACAATGTTGAGGTTGTACTCTCCAACGTCAGAAACCCATCTCCCGGCGGAATGTACCATTTCAACGTCCGCATCCGCACCCCCGGTGACGTTCCCTTGCTGCGTTACCTCGGTACTTGGCTGTTGAGCATTAATTGAGGGAAGGGTTCGGGGAAGGAATTTCTCGTTAGTCAAGCGATCGCGACAGAAAAATTTAAATGTGGCGATCGTTTTCCTACGGGCAAAAATTTAACTCTACTCAAATCTTGGTTTTCCTCACATCTTGCACCATTCTCAAGAACAGGCTTTCCGGCCTGTTCCACACAGAGTGAATTTTCTTGTGGAACAGGCCGAAAAGCCTGTTCATAAAAAGCTTATTGAGAATGGTGCAACATCTCAGTTTTCGGGAGTTGTGAAAATAGAACCTTCGGCTCATATCCCAATTCTCAATGATTCGTAATAATGAGTCTAGGGGCAGTCCCCCGATGGTTGCCCTTCGCTAATTAGGGGTAGGCTTAGGGGCGCTACCCTAAAAAATGTTTACCAATCAAATAGGATTGCTCTAGCCGTACTTGCAGCATGAATCTACTAGCAAAAATCAAAACAATAAAACTTCCTCCAGCGCTGCGATCGAGAAATTATCGCCTGTTTTTTGCAGGACAAGGCCTCTCACTGATTGGCAGTTGGATGACGCAAGTCGCTACTGTTTGGCTTGTCTACAATTTGAGCGATTCACCTTGGATGCTCGGCGTGGTGGGATTTACAAGTCAAATCCCCACATTAATTTTACTGCCTTTTGCAGGAGTTTTAATCGATCGCTGGAACCGCCACCGAGTCCTAATTGCCACTCAAATATTAGCAATGGTTCAATCCTTAGCGCTAGCATTTTTAGCGCTCACAGGAGTCGTTAACATTTGGCAGATCCTGGTACTGAGTTTCTTTCAAGGCGCAATTAATGCGTTTGACGCGCCGGCACGGCAAGCTTTTGTGCCGGAACTTGTAGAAAAGAAAGAAGATTTAGCAAATGCGATCGCCCTTAACGCTTCCATGTTCAACGGAGCCCGATTAATCGGCCCAGCAATTGCAGGTTTGCTAATAGCTACAGTCGGGGCAAGTTATTGCTTTCTCATTGACGGACTCAGCTACATCGCTGTAATTGCAGGCTTATTAGCGATGCAGATCAAACCCCGAAAAATTGCCGCAACTAATACCAAACCCTTACAAAGATTAAAAGAAGGATTCGTTTATGCCTTCGGTTTTCCGCCGATTCGAGCAATTTTACTGCTATTAGCATTAGTCAGTTTTGCCGGAATGTCGCACACAGTATTAGTCCCGATTTTTGCCACCAAAATACTGCAAGGCGACGCACAAACCCTCGGCTTTTTGATGGCATCTTCGGGAGTCGGAGCCTTTGCGGGGGCGATTTATTTGATTTCTCGCAAAAGTATAGTTGGCCTCGGCAAATTGATTGCGATGTCACCGGCCATTATGGGATTCGGACTGATAGGTTTTGGTTTGTCCCGCGTCTTATGGCTGTCATTAATCATGATGTTGTTTGTGGGGTTTGGTTTCATTATCCAATTTGCAGGAGGAAACACATTTTTGCAAACAATTGTGGAAGACGACAAACGCGGAAGAGTGATGAGCATATACACAATGGCATTTTTTGGAGTAACACCGTTTGGTAATTTAGTGGCCGGCGGATTAGCCAATTATATCGGCGCTCCCAATACAGTCATCATTGGAGGTATAATTTGTGTTTTAGGCTCCATAGTTTTTACCAAACAGTTGCCCGCTTTAAAACATTTAGTCAAACCAATTTATCAAAAAATGGGTTTAATTTCCTAAACAATTTGTAAACGGCTCTTTTTCTTTGTTCCCCTCTCTTTCTCTGCGCCCTCTGCGCCCTCTGCGGTTAAAACATCCAAATTAATTACGCAACCCGTCGCAGAAATTGTTTTTTAGTTTGTTCACCATTCTAGTTGGGCTTCTGCTTCTGCTTGGATTAAATTTTGCCGCAGTTGCATCCAATTTATTTGATGAGATGGCAAATCTTCGATGAGCTTTCCGCGCTGTAAATGCAGAATTCGCGTGCTAAATTGCTCGGCTAATTCTAATTGATGGTTTACCATTACAATTGTGGTTTGGCCGTTTGTTAGCTGTATCAATACTTGCAAAAGGTGGGCGGCTTTTCCTGCGTCTAGGGCGGATGTTGGTTCGTCTAAAAGCAAGATTTTTGGTTGCAGGATGATGCCGCGGGCGATCGCCACGAGCTGTTTTTGGCCTGTGGAAAGCTGCAATTCGGTGCGATTGAGCCATTCCTGGGGTATGTGCAGTTGTTCGATCGCCCCGCTAATTCTCTCAGCAATGTTTGATGCAGTCACCCCCCGCAGCTTCAAAGGATAAGCCAATGCTTCTCGCACCGACATTCCCAAAAGCTTGGATTCTTGCAGGATGAGGGTGATTTGTTTGCGGAGTTCGATCGCAGGTATTTGGCGATATTCTGTATTTTCCAGATAAATCGAGCCACTGGTGGGAGTGCTGAGCCGATTTAGCAACCGCAACAGCGTTGTTTTGCCGGCACCTGAAGGGCCAACAATTGCCACGCGAGCTCCCTTGTGTACCTGAAACGATATATTTTCCAACAAATGACTAGAGGCGATCGGTGTTTTCAAGCTTACACCGTCAATTCGCAGTTGAGGATTTGTTTCTGTATTATTTTCCGAATAATTAGGCATTTAATTAATTAAAAATATGGCTTTCGTGGAACGGGCATCTTGCCCGTTCTGGAACCAGGCAAGATGCCCACTCCCCAATCCAACTCACTCATTGTGGAACGGGCATCTTGCCCGTTCTGGAAGCAGGCAAGATGCCCAACCCCCTACTCCCCACAATCCAACTCAAACTCAAACTTTTACAGCTTTTTCTAAAGGAAAACCCAGCTTTTCCCGCTGTTCCAAATAAAGCTGAGCAACTCGCCGCGCCAAATTGCGAATTTTGGTGATATACCGAGTTCTTTCCGTTACCGAAATCACACCTCTAGCATCGAGTAAATTGAAAGTGTGAGAACATTTTAACACATAATCAAGACTAGGCAAAACCAATCCTTTTTTTGTCAATTGTTCTGCTTCTTGCTCGTACAATCCAAATAGAGTAAACAGCAATTCGGGATTGGAAGCTTCAAAGTTATAAGTACACTGTTCTATTTCTCCTTGCAGGTGAACGTCGCCGTAAGTGATGCCATCTTTCCACTGAATTTTCGTCATCGCATCGACTTCTTGGAGATACATTGCTAGGCGTTCTAGTCCGTAGGTAATTTCAATGGATACGGGGCGACAGTCAATGCTACCGCACTGTTGAAAGTAGGTAAACTGGGTGATTTCCATACCGTCGAGCCAGACTTCCCAGCCGACGCCCCAAGCTCCGAGGGTGGGCGATTCCCAGTTGTCTTCTACGAAACGAATGTCGTGGTCTTCAGGGCTAATTCCTAATGCTCTGAGGGAGTCTAAATAGATGTCTTGGATGTTGGGAGGAGAGGGTTTAATTAAAACTTGATATTGATAGTAATGTTGGAAGCGGTTGGGATTTTCGCCGTAGCGTCCGTCGGTGGGGCGGCGACAGGGTTCGATGTAGGCGACTGACCAAGGTTCAGGGCCGATTGCTCTGAGAAAGGTGTGGGGATTCATGGTTCCTGCACCTTTTTCTGTGTCGTAGGATTGGGCGATCAGGCAGCCTCGATCGCTCCAGAATTTGTTTAAGGTGGCAATGACTGATTGAAAGTTCACTGGTTTAAATATGGCTAGTATGTGTCTAAGCTTATTTAAGCATACTCAAGGCACTGTTTATTGAATAGGACTTACGCGCCAGGGGCAAAAAACCAGGTTTCTACGTCAATATCTCTCGACTTGGCGATAGATAAAAGCTAGAAATCCCCGATCGCCTTTGCGAAAAAAGTCAACAGGGCAATCGGTTCCCAAAGCTCTATAACAATATCGCAATTTCAGCAGATTGATTTCCCCCATTACGAGGGCGAAGATGTAAAGTAATTTCCGTATCTAGTCGCTTGAGGAAAAGCAGTAGTTTGCCTTCGCTGAACCGTTGAAACTCTCCGTTGATTAAATGAGAGACTTCTGGTTGTGGAATGCCAAGAATTTGACTAACTTCGCGCTGTTTCAAGTTGCGTTGTTTCAGGATACGGATTACTTGAATCCCTATTTGGCCTCGCATAAAAAGTTCATCTGCATCCTTCAGACCGAGGTCAGCGAATACGTTGCCACTGCTTTCTTCAAAAATCGGTTCTTGTGTCATGGTTCTCTCTTGGCATGGTATAGTACCCATCTTCGATTCGCATCGACAACTCATGAAAACAGACACCATTTTCTACAGCCTGTTTCAGGAATTTCCCCGCTTCTTCTTTGAACTGATCGATCGTTCCCCAGACGAAGCCACCGCCTATGAATTCACCTCCCGCGAAATCAAACAACTCGCATTCCGCATCGACGGGTTATTTCTCCCCAAAACCGAAGAACCTGAAAAACCATTTTACTTGGCTGAAGTTCAGTTTCAACCCGATGCCGACTTGTACTACCGCATCTTTGGCGAACTCTTTCTCTATCTGCGACAATACAAACCCCTCAATCCTTGGCGCGTGGTTGTCATCTATCCCAATCGTCGCATCGAACACGAACAGATGCTGCAATTTCAGGAACTCTTAACCAGTCAGCGCGTCCAACGGATTTACCTTGATGAATTGCCAGAAGCCGCAGATCGATCGCTGGGAGTGAAAGTTGTTAAACTGGTAATCGAGCCAGCAGAGACAGCAGCAGAACAAGCACGCCAGTCGATCGCAATGGCCCGACAACAGTTGTCCGATCCAACCGTTCTACGCGATTTAATTAACCTCATCGAAACAATTATCGTCTACAAACTCCCCCAGAAAAGCCGCGAGGAAATTGCCGCCATGTTGAATTTAAGCGAACTCAGACAAACTCGATTTTACCAGGAAGTCAAGCAAGAAGGCTTAGAAGAAGGACTCGAACAAGGTAAGCAGGAAGGTGAGCTGCAGGCGAAGTTAGAAGCCATTCGTCGGATGATAGCGTTTGGAATGAATTTAGAGACGATCGCGCAATTATTAGATTTGTCTATCGAATTTGTTCGGCAAACAATTAAAAAAATCCAACGGGAATCGATGTCACTCCCCGAACAAAAGATCGACTCATTTATCGAACTATTAACTCAGCAGCGATCGCTCTTCGGGGCCGAACAATTAACCGAACTAGCCCAGCTAATTGAACCCTTATCCGATGAGATCGATGTCCTTTCAGCAGCGATTTCATCCTGGGCTGAAAATTACCCTTCAATTCAGGAAGCTCAAGCCCAACTGCTCGAACCACTACCGATCGCTAAGGCATCAGAAAAAGCAGCAGTCACCCCAGAAAGTAGCGAATCTCAACTCCGCGATCGCCTCAACAAACAAGCTCTCAAAAATGCCATTTTATTGTAGCGCGATCTGCCATATTTCTACAGGCAAATAAACAGAGGCAGATATTGCTGTCTTGCGTCAGGTGTTGAATGGAAGCGATCGCCAAATTGCCACTAAAAAACAGAATAGTCAGAACCCCGACTTCTTGAATAAGTCGGGGTTCTGACAGTGAAAAAGTTGAGATTACTTTCTAGTTTAGTCTGCAGGAGCCAGGGAAACTAACAGAGTGATGTTGTCAACGCCGATGACATAAACCGTGTCTCCGGGTGTGAGGGTGATTTGGCGATCGCACCGTGCGGGCCACCAGCTACCTTGGAAGCGGACGCGACCTGTTTGATTCGGGTAAATCGATTCATCGACGACTGCTTCTTCGTTGAAGTAGTTAAAATTGGTGTTGATGTAGTTATCCATTAAGATATTCTTTTCTGGGCTGTAGGTGTGAAGAGAAAAAATAGAACCGAAAGCTTTTACTACGTTAAACATTTTGTTGACTCCTTTTGTGTTAAAATATATGGAAGTTTAATCGCCTATTGATGCTATTTGAAAGGTTGCATTTCCTGGTTGTTCAATCTCTGATTTATTCTGCGGGAGCAAGGGAAACTAAGAGAGTGATGTTGTCAACGCCGATGACATAAACCGTGTCTCCCGGTGTGAGGGTGATTTGGCGATCGCACCGTGCGGGCCACCAGCTACCTTGGAAGCGGACGCGACCTGTTTGATTCGGGTAAATCGATTCATCGACGACAGCTTCTTCGTTGAAGTAGTTAAAATTGGTGTTGACGTAATTTTTGATAAGCATATTGTTAGCTGTGCTGTATCCTTGGGTAGAGAAAATCGAGCCGAAAGCTTTTACTACGTTGAACATGATATTTACTCCTGTTGTGTTAAAATATATGGGGATGTGTAATTGTCGGTTTATGCTATTTGAGAGGCTGCATTTCCTCGGTTAAGATTGATTGATTGCCTTGATATTTCATTGTTCTTGCCTTCCGTGGTTTTATCAGGATAAAAGGCAAAGAATTTTTGAAATGTTGAGGGGATTTGCGAAGCGGTTGCGGGGAGTCTAAATCCAGTAATTCCGAGGTATTGAATTAAGGATTTAGTGGTTGAGCAGTTGGTGGGATTTACCTTAAGGGTAGATGTTGTTAGCTACATTAGAGATTGACTGATTCCGCATTACTGCTGCTGTGAAAATGTTTTATTTTTGGGTTGAATTTTTGGGTTGAATTTTTTGATTGGGTTGTGACTCACTTGCTTTACACTTACTAATTTGCCAGGAGTCCAATATCTTTGGGGCGATCGCCAGTCCACTTTCCGAGTCTGGTACTGGCACATGACACTGAGCAACCTGCAATCAACGATTTTTCAATGGTTTTGGCCTAAATATCAGGCGGCGGGCTGTGCCAATTTAGCTAACTGGACTACCGCAAACGGTGAATTATGAACTTACGCAGTCTCGATCGCCCAATCAGGAATATCCATAAATATCTAGTCCGTAACTTACGCACCAAACCCCTAAAAACCCGGTTTCTGACACCCTGTGCGCCATTAGGGGCCCGTAAGCGGATCTATGATATAAGCAAGTAAACTTGGGTACTCACCCGCCCTCCCCATGCGATATTGATTTGTACCTACCTATTTAGGCCTAGACAATAGGCGATCGAGACTGACGCAGATATCAGGAGGCGGTAGGAGTTTTTGAGCGATGCAGCTCGATCGCACCCTGTTATCCAATTATTGAACAGGTCGAACTTAAAATCCATTCATAAATTCAGAATTTTAAATTCATAAAAGTCATAATTATAGACAGCCTGCTTGATACTGCATAATTGTTACAGGAATTTTGAATAAAGTTTTAGCTAATTGAGACAAACCAAACTTGAATTTAAGCGACTGCGGCAATTCTTGTACGGAAACTTCTACGAAGCCAAAGCGAGTATAAAATGATGCGAGTCGCTTTCCCAAACATTCTAAATATAGCGGTTCTGTAGCTTGTTGAATTAAATATTTTGTGAGGTAGCTTCCCAAACCTCGATCGCGCCAATCTTTCGCCACCACCAAACTGCCCAATTCTTGCGCGCCCGCAAAGTTCCGCAACTGTCCGCAAGCTGCCAATTTTCCCTCGCATTCGATCACCCAGAATTGCTCCCAGCGCAACTGAGTTGGATCGAGTCTGGCGCTCCACACTAAGATTCTAATTGACCTCGTATCTTGAGCTGAGGCTGGGCGAATGGCGCATCCAGACGGCAACGAAAAAAAACTTTCATTCATTATGATTCCATAAAATGAGCTTTAGTAAATTTATTTTTATTTTCAGAGTCGAGTTCCATAAGCTGTTGTGCATTTAATTTGTATGGTGAGGGCGGGCCGGATGCCCACCCCACAAGAGGAAAAATTTATTTTACTATGCAATTTAAATGCGGATTAGCTTATGGTGTATTTAAGTATAACTCCTGTCACTGGAAATTATAGCAGCTAGTCGCTTCAAAATGCGAAAGACTTCGTAAAGTTCGTTTCCTGGACTCCCAATATCGAAAAGTTTAGAAACGGCATACTGCGGTATGTCTCGTTTGGTCACTTTGATAAATCGAAAGCTGCTACCATTTGTCAAAAGCCCAAATGTTACTTGTTTTGGACTGGGGTCATTCAGCATATAAAATAGTAACTGAGGAAGTCCAGCTTCAACGGAATATTGTGCTCGCTTCGCTTCGATCGCAACAACCCAAAAAGATTCAATTAAAACCAGAACATCAATACTTCCTCTGACAAGTATACCTTCATCCACGGTGACAAGTTCCACCGATTTTTCTGCTTCTATATGAAAGGGATTCAGGTATAAATCTGCTAAAAAGAGCAATGGAGCTAGTACCACCATTTTCACGGTATCTTCTATCATGGAGTGGTCGGCACTGTTAGTATAGCCAGCCTTTACTTTGTCTAGATATCCCTTTTCTTCATCAGTAATTTCTGGTAAATCGTCAATCCACTCCCGGAAGAACTGCTCGTCTTCACAAAGTTGGAAGTTAAATTTTGTTTTGACATCGTGCAGGGTCAGTGTTTTTGCTTGAATGCTTTGTGTCATAGTTTTATGTAGCTATTTGCTGGTTGGTGTTGATTGTAGCATATCAACTGTCGATCGCCTCCCACAAAACCTCCGCGCCAAACCTTACCGGATCGGTACAAGGCAATCCCGTTTCTGCTTGAACTTCAGCTATTGCTAACAGCGCTTCTGCTTCATTTAAGTGATGAGTGTTGAGGGCGATCGCGCTCACTTTCGCCCCTGAAAAAGCACCCGCAGCAGCGGCTACCATTTCGTACAATTCAACCACTTTTGATAACCTGGGAATCGATACGTGCGGGTGATTGCGAATGCTAGTTTGTCCGGCTCGGTGCGCTAAAATTAAGTGAGTTGGCTGCGAACCCCGCAACAGCGGCAGAGTCGCCGTCGAACCGGGATGTAATAGCGAACCTTGCCCTTCTACGTGCAGAATATCGCATTCCGAACCCAATTTGATCGCCATTTGTTCGACAGCACCAGCGGCGAAATCAACTCGCACTGCATCCAAAGGAAGGCCTTCATTTCCAATCATTAAACCAGTTTGTCCCGTTGCTAAAAATTTGGAACGCAAACCCCGCCGCAAGCAAGTGCGATTGAGTTCCAGACTGGTTGACATTTTGCCAACGCTCATATCTGTGCCGACAGTTAATACGCGGCGACAGCTTAATTTAGCAGCGGCGGCAGAGGCGATCGCACCCACAGATTTCGGTTCCTGACGCACGTCCCAAATCCATTGATTTTCGGTTAACGGAACTGTTATCAAAGGTGCAAGTTTCGCGTGCAAACCGTTGACAACTGACAAACCTGCTGCTACCGCTTGATTAATTTCTGGCAGCCATTCCGCAGGCAAAACACCGCCGGAAGTAGCGATACCAATTAGCAGAATATCCGGCGCAAATTCCAGTGCTTCTGCAACGGACGCAACTATCGGTACTTGTTGAGAAATTCCCGTTAATTCAGGTAAAGATTTTCCGGCACATTTGCGGTCTATTACTGCTACAATTTGTGCTTCGCTGTAGCGCAAAAATGCTAAACCAGTTTTGCCGGAAGTGCCAATAATTCCCTCGTGCAGCAGGATTGCAACTTTGCCATTTTTGATCGGATAGTTTTTAGTCATTGATTTACTTTTGATAGGGATTTTAGATTTTAGCTTCAATCTAAAATCTAAAATCTAAAATCGATTGGGTGTTAGCTGTGATTTGGGATTATTGGTTCAGGGTAAGATCATTCGGATCTTCTCCCAATTCTCGCAATCTGGCCTCTAGTCGCGAGGCTCGCTGGCGTTCCTGTTCCGCTTGCTGTTGAGCAGCTTCGGCTTGCTGTTGAGCAGCTTCGGCTTGCTGTTGAGCGGTTTCCGCTTGTTGTTGAGCGGCTTCCTCTGGCAACAAAACTAAATTGCCAGATTCATCGAAAAAACGCACCCAAGTCGCTGTTTCTCGATCGACAATTCCTTCCCAAGTGCCCAACCAAAAACCTAACGTTTCGCACCACAACCAACCCTGTTCGTTGGGCACTAACGGCTGATAGCGCAGGTTGGCATCTAAACGCCATCCTTGCAAAGAATTCGGCTCGAAAGGATCGAAAACAAAGTAATCAGGAGTTCTAAAAACCTGCTCGTAAATATCCTTTTTTTTGCCTATGTCCTGATTTGCCGTTGACGGCGACAGCAGTTCCACAATCACATCCGGGTAACGTCCGTTTTCTTCCCAAACTACCCAGCCTTGTCGGGAAGTATTGCTGTCAACACCCAACACAGCGAAAAAATCCGGGCCTCGGAAATCCTGATTCCGAATCTGTTTAGCGCTGTAATAAATAAACATATTCCCACCGACAAAAAAATCGTTCCGGTTAGCTAAACCTTGTTCTACGGAACGGATTAAAACGGTCATTGCTATACGGTGGCGGTTGCTTTCCATTTCTGCACCATCATCAAAAATTAAATCAGTCGGCGGCTTGTGTTCTTCAAAGAAAAGCTTGGCTTCTCTATCAATTCCCTGTCCAATTGATTCTACTGGTATCATACTATCTCCAGATTTATTTTTATCTGTCAACTGTCAACTGTCAACTGTCAACTGCCCACTGTCAACTGTCAACTGTTTAACGAGACTTCTATTCTACAATCTCAATTCGCCGCACTCCCAATCCCGATCGCCCGTTTGGCAGCAAACACCCATTTTCGACGATCGCACCGGTGAAAGGATCGTCTAATAAATTTAAGTGACTGTCCAAATCCAAATAGTCAGCTAGCGGTGAAAGTTGTGCGGCTGCTGTATTTGCGATCGCGCTATCTGAATAGCAGCCGAACATTACTTGCAAATTGCAGGCTTTTGCTGTGTGAATCATCCGCATTGCTTCCGTCAATCCCCCTGACTTCATCATTTTGATATTGATGCCGTGGACGCAGTGCGCTAACTTGGGTATATCGGAACTATTAAAGCAACTTTCATCAGCAAAAATTGGTAGGGGCGATTGACGGTACAGTTCTGAGAATACCTCCATATCTGCGACGGGTGAAAGCGGCTGTTCTACATAATTTATCTTGTATCTTTCCAGCCAGCAACACATCTCTGCTGCATCTTTTAAACTCCAACCGCCGTTAGCATCTACACTGATTTTAAGGTTAGCTGGTGCTTCGTCTAGCACTGCTATTAACATAGCTTTGTCGGCTTCGATTCCTGCGGGATTTCCTAATTTAACCTTAACGGCGCGGTATTTGATACTTGCTGGATCTGTCGCATCTTTACCAAACCAATCGCGCACTCTTTCTCTGGCACTCCTCGGCGAATTAATGCCGATTGTGACCGAGGTGGGGACGATGCGCGATCGATCTAATCCCCACATTTTCCACAGCGGCAAACCTGCTTTTTTGCCCAGCCAGTCGTGCATTGCCATGTCTATGCCAGCGCGGGCGGCTGAGGGTAACTTGACCTCTGTTAATACTTGTTCGATTTTTTGGCGATCGAAGGGAGTAAACTTTTCCAGCAGCGGTGCAACTTCCTGCAATGCGGCTAGCAGAATTTCGGTAGTTTGGGGCCGAGAACCTGTGGAAAACGGCGATGCTTCTCCCCAACCTTCGATGCCTTCGTGTGCTAATTTTACCCATAAATTCGTACTTTGGGCTGTTGTACCGCGGCTGATGGTAAGGGCAAACCGCTTGCGGACAGTGAAGGTTTCAATTTGAAGGTGCATTGTCAGTGATTGGTAATTTTTTCTAGATAAAAATCCGAGGTGGCGGATTGCGCCGCTCTTGCGATTTGTAACTTTTTACTTTATAGTTTGATTTTGCTTGTTCTAGTTTATCAAAAACTTGATGAAATCAATACTTCGGACAGTTTTTAAAGAGGGATGCGATGGCTTCGGCAAGCAACGCTTACGCAATAAATCACAGAAGCGAAAAAAGTGAGTGCAATCTGAACCCAAAATGAACAGAAAAACAGGCGCTCTTTTAGGTTAAGCTATAAAAACACACAAGCTCTTCAGATTGCATACATGAAGATTATTGAATCCATCTTACAACAAATGCCCGGAATTAGTCAACCCCAAAAGAAGTTTTTAATCACTTTATTCTCAACTATTTTGCTTGTTTATGGCAAGGTCAACTTCACCAATCTCAGTCGTTATAGTGGTTTGAGCGAAAAAACCTACCGTCGTCACTTTCTCAAAAGCTTTAATTTTCCACAATTTAATCAATATTTCCTCTAATCTGCCTTAAATCCTGAACACACAGTCATTGCCGCGATCGATTGTTCTTTTTTAAGAAAAAGCGGCCAAAAAACTGACTGCAAGGCTTATTTTTATAATGGTGTAGCTGGGAAATCGGAACAGGGGTTGGAAATTTCTGTAATTTCTATTGTGGAAATTGAAACTCGTTTATCTTATAGCTTAAGCGTACAACAAACTCCGTCACGCCCTCAAATAAATCCCGTGAAAAAACTGCCCAAAACCCCGAAGAATAACCGCTCAAAAAAATCTCGCAAAAACCCGGACTCTCAAAGCTCAAAGCCTGACATCACAAGAGTTGATGACTATGCACAACATTTGAAGAATACTCGTTATTTTTTCCCCACTTCTGTACGTCCAAATGGTGGCTGATGGCTATTACTATCGCTCTAAATTCTGGGAGGCTGTGCGGGAGTTAAATTTAGACTTTATTGGCAAGTTAAGAGTTGATGCTAACCTACGCTATCTCTATACAGGTGAACAAAAGAAACTGGGAGCTCCTCGAAAATATGATGGTAAATTTGACTCTAATGATTTGAGTCGTTTTAATTTTGTTAAAGAAATAAAACCCGGAGTTTCATTATATACCTTGGTGGTGTGGAGTTGTTGTTTAAATTGCCAAATTAGGTTGGCTTGTATCTCTGAGTTTCAAGCCAACGGAAAAATTAAAAATGCTTTATTATTTAGCACTGATATTCACTTACCGCCTGAGCAAATTGTTGAATATTATCAGGCTCGTTTTCAGATAGAATTTATTTTGCGTGATGCCAAGCAATTTACGGGATTGTCTGATTGTCAAGCTCGCCATTTACCACGGCTTAATTTTCACTTTAATGCCAGTCTAATTGCCTTAAACTTAGCCAAACATGAACTTTATAGTTGTCATTAATCTGCCAACTTTTTTGTGTTTTCTATGGCCTCTTATAAACGTCTGGAATAAAATCGCGCATCTACTTTCTACCTTTATTGATAAGTTAGATTTAGACCCGGATTTGATTTTAAATCACCCTAACCTTCCTTCAGTCTTGTCTTATGGTACTTTGGCTGCTTAAAAACTGTCCGGAGTATTGATTAATGATGTTGAAGGGAAAGCTATTGAACCTCAATCCTCATTTTATTTATTTGGTCCCCCAAACCGAAATCTTTTAGAAGAATATGATGAAGGCTGGAAAATTACAGAAATATTGCCTGTTAATTCAGTTGGAATTGTCACGGCAAGAGACAATCTTACAATAAAATGGTCACCCCAAGAAGTGGAGACTACTGTTAAGGATTTTGTCTCATTACCAGTAGAGGAAGCACGAATAAAATATGAACTTGGTGATGATTCAAGAGATTGGAAAGTTTCACTTGCTCAGGAATATCTGCGTAAAAATAGTTTTCAAAGCTCTAATATAGTACCTATTGTTTATCGTCCCTTTGATACTAGATCTACCTACTATACAGGGCAAACACGAGGCTTCATTTGTATGCCTCGATCTGAAGTAATGCGACAGACATATTGTGATAGGAGAGAACTTAGCTCTTATAGCAACACGGAAAACCCAAGACGAGTGGAATGTGTTCACTACAGCAAATATTTGTGGACACAAAAGTTGTGCAGCTTACGATATCAATTCTGTTTTTCCACTTTATATTTATCCTGATACTGCTAATCAACCAGGTAATTTGTTTGTTGAAAAATTTCTTAATCTTTCTTCAAACTTCCTTGCAGCCATTAAAAAAAAGCTTGGCTACATTCCCACCGCAGAACCAATCTTTTACTACATCTACGCCATCTTCCATAGCCCCACCTATCGCCAACGCTACGCCGAGTTTCTCAAAATCGACTTTCCCCGTGTGCCTTTGACCAGCAACGACCAGCTATTCAAAGACTTGGGTGCAAAAGGTCAGGCATTGGTAGACCTGCACCTGATGAAATCGAAAAAGCTTAATAAGCTGATTACTAAAATGAGTGGCGATGGTGACAATGCCGTTACCGAAGTTACCTATAAACCCGCAGAACAACGAGTTTATATCAACAAAACCCGCTATTTTGAAGGCCTCGCCCCCGAAGTTTGGGAGTTTAAAATTGGGGGTTATCAGGTTTTAGACAAATGGCTCAAAGACCGTAAGAAAGCCAAACGCACTTTATCCTTTGATGATGTACTGCACTATCAAAAGGTGGTGGTTGCGCTCAAAGAAACCATGCAACTGATGGTAGAAATCGATCTACTGATTCCTGGTTTTCCCATAGAGTAAGATTCAGGACTTACTGACTCCGACAAAGAAACCGGGTTTTTACCTAATCTGTCGGTAGCAACGCGTCTTTTCGTAAAAAACCCGGTTTCTGGCCCCCACGTGTAAGTCCTATATAATGTAGATAATATATTCCGGCGATCGCACTTATGACTATACAAGAATTAGAAACTCAAGTCTTAACCTTAAATCTCGCTGATAAAGCTAAACTAATCAGCATCCTAACTCAAACTTTAACCAACGGTTCTCTAGGCATTAAAAAAACTCCTGGTGTGTGCGGAGGCGATGCTTGTATCGGCAATACTCGCATACCAGTTTGGTCACTGGTGTGCGATCGACGTTTAGGTGCTTCTGATGGTATAATTATACAATCATTTCCCGATTTAACCGCTGCTGATTTGGTAAATGCCTGGGCTTATGCCGATGCTTACCCAGAGGAAATTGAACAGGCAATTAGAGAAAATGATTGAGAGAGCAAAAAATGACACTGAAAGAATTAGAAAAACAACTCCTTGCCTTAACTCCCGGTGAAAAAACTCAGGCAATACAGCTATTAGCTCAAAGTTTAAGCAATACTTGGCAAGGAATAGAAAAAACTCCGGGCGTGTGCGGCGGCGATGCGAGAATTGCCAAAACTCGCATACCTATTTGGTCGCTGGTAAATTATCGCATTCTGGGTGCAAATGATGTGCGGATTTTGCAAGACTTTCCTCATTTGAGTGCAGCAGATTTGGCGAATGCTTGGGCTTATGCTGAGGCACACCCAGAGGAAATTGAAGCTGCGATCGCTAGAAATGAGGAAGATTAACAAATGGTGCGTCTTTATGCAGATGAAAATTTTCCACTGGTAATCGTGGAATTACTGCGAACTTTTGGTCACGATGTTTTGACAGTGCAGGAAGCAGGAAATGGTGGACTGGGGATTCCTGATGAAGATGTGTTAGCTTTTGCTATTAGCCACAATCGAGCCGTTTTGACGCGCAATTGGGATGATTTTAGACACCTGCACCGTTTGCAACCTGACCATAACGGTATCATTATTTGCAAAGAAGATTTGAATACAGAGAGACAAGCTACCCTGATTAATGAAGCTATTTCTACAGTCTAAAATCTCACAGGTAAATTGATTCGAGTAATACGTCCCCAAAGCTGAAAAAAAGCCCCTCGCCCTTCCCGCCCCAAAAACCCTATAATTAAATCCCCAATTGCTCCCAATATTAGGTAAAATTATTGGCGTGTCTGAGGATAAACTATATGCGCTGGGTTCGATATATTGCGATCGCGATCGTCAATGGTTTCGGTGTCGTCATCGGTATTATTTGGGTTGCAGTCCCCACAACAGTGGCTCAACCTTCCCTAAACTACCAACTCGCACTCTCTGGGCGACAGCCAGACGGCGAAACTCCGCAATCCCTTTCCGAACTCTACAAATTGCGCGATCGCCTGAAAGTACAATTAGATAACCTTGCCAAAACTTCCGACAGCGCCCCGTTTCCTGGTGAACTTTGGAAATCAGCAATCAACCGCCAGCAATCCCAAACTCTGACGCAGCAACTCCAAAACGTTCAAAGTCAGATTCAAATAGAAGAAAGAGCCAAATATAATTGGGACGATGCTGCTAAATTAGCCGCCCAAGCAGTCTTAATTGGACGCACTTCTAATCCTTCTTCTGCTACCTGGGAAGAGTCCCAGCGGCTGTGGCAGTTGGCTATCAATACCCTGCGACTCATTCCTCACGATTCTTTTTTGGCCGATCGCGCGATCGACAAAACCATCGAATATCAAGGAAACCTCAGTGTCGCTACCTATGAAATGCAAGTCGCACGTTCTGTTGAGAAAATTAGAGCCGAGGAAGAAGAGATAAGAGAGCGAGTCCGCAAAGAGCAAGAGAAAAAAGAATTTGCTCGTCGAGAAATAGAGAGAAAAGAGCAAGAGAAAAAAGACCGGGTTCGTAAAGAACTTGAAAGGCAAGAGTTTGAAAAGCAAGAATTAGCCAGGAAAGAACTTGAAAGGCAAGAATTAGCCAGGAAAGAACTTGAAAGGCAAGAATTAGAAAGGCAAGAATTAGCCAGGAAAGAACTTGAAAGGCAAGAATTAGAAAGGCAAGAGTTAGCCAGGAAAGAACTTGAAAGGCAAGAATTAGCCAGACAAGAATTAGCCAGGAAAGAACTTGAAAGGCAAGAATTAGCTAGACAAGAGTTAGCTAGACAAGAACTTGAAAGGCAAGAATTAGCCAGACAAGAATTAGCCAGACAAGAACTTGAAAGACAAGAGTTAGAGAGAAATCAGCAAGCAACTCCTCAACCAACTCCTGAATCAACTGCAACACCAACTCCCGCCCCAGTTACGCCTGCTGCGTCCCCGTCGAACTTTTTCTTTGCGGGAGATACTAACAGAGATGGCCAAATTAACCAGCAAGACGAAGCGGGAAAAGAACAATGGTCTTTGTCCACGGGCGCGCTAATTTCATTTAACGATCGCAATAACGATCGCGGCAAGATACCGACTTGGAAACAAACCAAAGTTATGGTTCCCCGCCGTGCAGCAATGCTTTCTCAAGTTAACTTAACAATGTCTGAAAGCTTCAAAACCTCTCAGTTATTTATCACTGCTGACAGCATTGCTAGCCCTCACATCAGCGTTTTTCAGAAGACGGGCGACGGCTGGCAACCTGTAGATATATCCGGTGCTAAACCTCTAGTTTTCAGCACGAATATTGTTTTAGGTGTAGAAGCAAAACAATTTGCAAATCGCAACTGGAACGGCACTGTAAATCTCAAAGCAACTGCTCAAAACAACGGTCAAGAAATCGCCTCCACAACAATCCAAATGGGCGTTAGTCCTTGGATGATAGCGCCCAATACAGCACCAGTAACCGAAGTTCAGGTCAGCGACAGAGGCGCGGTAAACAGCGAATTTATCTCGCAACTAAAACAAGCAGTAGAACCCACCGGCGCCAAAGTAAAAATTCTCCAGGGCGATCGCACTTGGATGCAAGATACCCAGAAAAACGGATACGTTCAACTCCCCGAAAAATCGGAAATCCGCCAGTTTAATGTAGCCCTAAAAAGCAATAGCGAGCCCGAGAAAAACCCGCCTGTTAAATCAACTCAAAACCCGGATTTGAAAGTAGTAAAAATTGGCAATCCTCGTTCTTTAGACCCCGTAAGTCAGTGGTCTGACGGATACGGCAATTTGCAGGTGACACCGCCGATTCCCGGACACCCAATGGGTCGAGTTTATTACGGGAATTCGGGAAATGCTAGTTTTAATCCAGAGGTACTTGATTTTATTCAAGCTCAGAGAATTCAAGGGCCGCCAGTGGATATTGATACTTCTTGGCTTTTGACTCGCCAAGTCGATGAAATTATCAATTTTATTCCCACTCAAACTCCCGGACAATATGTAATGGCGATCGCCAGTCCCGAAGCCGGAGTTAAGCTGTTGGAAGAATTGGAGGGAAGAGGTTACGGCGATGTGGCGATCAATCGTGGTTTGAGCACTGAAACAACTGTCAGCGCCGCCTTGAAAAACCGTGCTTTAATTCAACACAATCTCTATTTGCAAAATCAGAAACTTAATCCGATTATAGAGAAGTTGAAAAGAGAGTTTTTACTCGGAGACGACCAAATTATTCAAGTTCCGGCGATGTTTGGCTACAGCGGTTATGCTTGGTGGCCGAATATGGTCAATTCGGTGCCAGTTAACGGCAAGTTGTTAGTTTCAAATCCGCGCGGGCCAATGATTGACGGTGTAGATTACACTCAGGAAAGATTGCGCCAACTGCTGCTTCCTGCTGGCGTTAGCGTTAGTTTTTTGGATGATAGGTATTATCAAGAATTAAAAGGAAACGTGCAGTCGGCGACGAATACTGTGAGGAAGCCTGAAGAGCGGCCTTTTTGGCAATCTTTGCCTAATAATTACTAATTGGGAATCGGGCATGGGGAATCGGGAATCGGGAATCGTGAATCAGGAATTTGTAGGGGCGGGTTCACCAACAATACTCGCCTGTAACGAACAATCTCGTAAACCCGCCCCCACCCAACAGTAAATCTCAATATACCTCCTAAACCCGCCTCCCTAGTACCATTTTTATGAA
>NZ_JAUBTI010000029.1:29265-70597 GCF_036702415.1 Microcoleus sp. D3_18a_C4
CAGGCAAGATGCCTGTTCCACACAAGTACCATTTTTATGAACAGGCAAGATGCCTGTTCCACACAAGTACCATTTTTATGAACAGGCAAGATGCCTGTTCCACACAAGTACCATTTTTTTGTCGGGTGGTTTATTTTTACCAGTAAAAAGCTCCATCGCTATAATAGAGATACGACCTTCCCAGCAGCCAAACTCCTGATTAACTATGACACTAAAAGAATTAGAACCGCAACTGCTTTCCCTGAGTCCGCCCGAGAAAGCTCAAGCAATACAGATATTAGCTCAAAGTTTAGCCAACACCTGGCAGGGAATTGAAAAAACTCCCGGTGTAGTCGGCGGTAATGCCAGGATTGCAGGGACTAGAATTTCTGTTTGGGGATTGGTAGAGTCTCGTCGATTAGGTGCAACTGATGCTCAACTTTTAGAAGATTATCCGCATCTTAGTGCTAGCGACTTGAAAAATGCCTGGGCTTATGCTGAAGCATTTCCTGACGAGATTGAATCAGTAATTAAGTTAAACAATATAGACTAATATCATGGCAGGTTTGTATGCAGATGAACAATCTTCCTTCTAACTTTTGCCTAACCCTCGATAATTAATCCGTGTATCCGTGTCAAACTCTCTTAGAGTGCCTTCTTCCTTCTGCTAGATAATTTCAGTGCAGGCGATCGCACCAGTAACGTAAAATGTCTAAAAGCGGTATTTGTAAAATAAATTTAGCCCCATGAGCGACGAACAGGAAAAAAAACAAATTTTGACTCAGCAACCGGAAATAATTTCCCCTGCCAGCGATGAGTTCGATCGCAGTGAAATTGCCAGGGCTGATTCAACTTCCGCATCAGCAGAAACTCCCGCAGAAATTGCCGCCCCCGAAGATATTTCAGCGCCAATCGACCAAGCCGAAACAATTCCAGTGGCAGCCGATATCGCGCCGGAAACAACTCAACTTGCAAGTTATCCGCCTCCAACAATTCCAACTGCCCACCCCGAACCAAAACCAGCTCGCTCGTGGCAAATCTTAGCAGTTTTTCTCAGCGGAATCTTAGTCGGTTCCGTCCTTAGTCTCGGCAGTTTGCTAGCGTGGAGAATGTATCAGGAAAGAGCGAACCTTCAAATCAAACTACCCGCTGACGTACCCCTCCCCGAAAGCCCTCCAACCGTCGCAACAGCACCAGTCAACCGTCGGCCCGGACTTCCCCCAGCCCCTGGAAATGGACGGCCCCCCACATTCCCTCCGTCGCCCCGTCCCACTCAAATCCCCTCTCTGTCTGGCCTTCCGCAACTTGCTTCGCCGTTGCCTTCTCCTTTGCCGTTGCCTTCTCCAACTCCAACTCCCGCTGCGGTTGAAACCCCTGTAACCGAGCGAGTTTACTTTCAAGCCGGTGCTACGGGAACTACTCTGAGCAATAGTTTGCGAGCCAACATATCCAGGCGCTACTTACTGGAGTGCAATAGCGGCCAAAGCATGACAATAAATGTTCAAGAAGGTCAAGTTAGCGCCGCAATTATTGCTCCTAACGGTGAAAATTTAGGTACTACTGATAGCACAGGTCAGTGGCAAGGTCAACTAGCCAGTAGCGGCGATTATACTATTGAAATTTCAGGCGATCGCCAAGCCAACTACCAAGTTAAAATTGAAGTCAAATAGCAAGTATAATTGTATCAGGGGGTAGTTACAAAATACCTAACCCCCCCTGTTGCTAATTACAAATTACCAATTACTTATTACCAATGATCGCACAAGTATCTGAAAACATCTACGAAGCAAAAACCCAGGAAATTGCCAAAGAAATCCTGAAGGCAACTCAAGACAAAAAGCGCTCTTTTTTCGGTCAACTGCAAGACCAAATGCGCTGGGACGACAAACTAATGGATTGGGCGATGGCTAGCCCCGGACTGCGGGTGCAATTGTTTCGATTCATCGACTGTTTGCCGGCACTCCGCAGCAAGCCGGAAATTGCCCGCCACTTGCAAGAATACCTGACGGCCCAAGAGGTAGAATTGCCCGAAGCTTTGAAAAAATTGCTCAATTTTACTAACGCTGAGTCGATTCCTGGACAATTGGCCGCGACGACGGTTGCGCCTGCGGTGGAAACTTTGGCGCACAAGTATATTTCTGGGGAAAATATCAAGCAGGTAGTTAAAACTTTAGAGCGACTTCGCAAAGATAAAATGGGTTTTACAGTTGACCTTTTGGGGGAAGCTGTCATCACTGAAACTGAGGCGGAAATTTATCTTAACCGCTATTTGGAATTGATGGAGGAACTGGCGAAGGCAGCGAAGAATTGGCCGCAGGTAGATGCAATTGACAAAGCTGACGGCGAAACTCTGCCGCGAGTGCAAGTATCCGTAAAGTTAACGGCTTTTTATTCTCAGTTTGACCCTTTGGATGCTAAAGGTAGCGAGGAGAAAGTAAGCGAGAGAATTCGCCTGTTACTGCGCCGCGCGAAGGAATTGGGCGCTGCTGTTCATTTTGACATGGAACAGTATGCTTACAAAAGTTTAACTCTGACAATTCTCAAAGACTTATTGTTAGAGGAAGAGTTTCGCAGTCGCACGGATATTGGAATTACATTGCAAGCATATTTGCGCGACAGTGCCCAAGATTTGCGAAACCTGATTTCCTGGGCAAAAAAACGCGGTAATCCGGTAACAGTACGTCTGGTAAAAGGCGCTTACTGGGATCAGGAAACTATCAAAGCGATGCAGAAAGATTGGCCGCAGCCGGTCTACAATGACAAAGTTGCTACCGATGCCAATTTCGAGCAGATGACGCAGTTGCTGTTAGAAAATCACGAATATTTGTATGCAGCTATTGGCAGTCATAATGTACGATCGCAAGCGAGGGCGATCGCCATTGCCGAAACTCTCAATATACCGCGCCGCCGCTTTGAAATGCAAGTGCTGTACGGCATGGGCGACAAATTGGCTAAGCTTTTGGTCGATCGGGGTTATCGCGTCCGAGTCTACTGCCCCTACGGCGATTTGCTGCCGGGAATGGCTTATTTGATCCGCCGTTTGCTGGAAAATACCGCCAACAGTTCTTTCATCCGGCAAAGTTCCGAAGAAATGCCGATCGAACAATTGTTAGCCGCCCCAGTTGCTAACGGAAATGACCAGCTAGTTTACAGCAAAGTATTTCCCAACGTTGCCGATACCGACTACGCCAATACCAAATTGCGGCAACAAGCAGAAACAGCCATCAAATCAGTGCGCGCCAACTTAGGTAAAACCTATTTACCGCTAATCAATGGCGAGTACCAAAATACTGAAGCAACAGTTAACTCACTCAACCCTTCCAATCCCACAGAAGTAGTTGGCACAATCGGATTGATTTCCGAAGAACAGGCCAAACAAGCCCTTGAAGCAGCAAAAGCAGCCTTCACAGGTTGGCGAAAAACCCCCGTCCGACAGCGCGCCGGCGTCCTCCGCAAAGCCGCAGAATTGATGGAACAGCGGCGGCACGAACTATCAGCTTGGATGGTGTTTGAAGTCGGCAAACCCGTCAGAGAATGCGATGCCGAAGTCTCCGAAGCTATTGATTTTTGCCGCTACTACGCCGACGAAATGGAACGGTTAGAACAAGGGAAAAATTACGACATCCCCGGAGAAACTAACCGCTACACCTATCAGCCGCGCGGCATTTCTTTAATCATTTCGCCTTGGAATTTCCCCCTCGCAATTCCCGTCGGCATGACAGTTGCATCCCTAGTTGCTGGAAATTGTACTTTACTCAAACCTGCGGAAGTTTCCTCAGTAATTGCAGCAAAAATAGCAGAAATATTGCTAGAAGCCGGAATCCCCAAAGGCGTATTTCAATACGTGCCTTGCAAAGGTTCAACCGTCGGTGCTTACATGGTGAAACATCCTGACGTTCACATGATTACTTTCACTGGTTCTCAGGAAGTTGGCTGTCAGATTTATGCCGATGCTGCGATTTTGCAGCCTGGACAAAAACACCTGAAACGAGTAATTGCGGAAATGGGCGGCAAGAATGCAATTATTGTCGATGAAAGTGCGGATTTAGACCAAGCAGTTGCAGGCGTAGTTTATTCGGCATTTGGATACAGCGGCCAAAAATGTTCCGCTTGTTCGCGAGTAATTGTGGTCGAATCGGTGTACGATAATTTTGTGGCAAGATTGGTAGAAGCGACGCGATCGCTCAATGTCGGCCCAGCAGAAAATCCCGGCACTCAAGTTGGCCCTGTGATCGATGCAAATGCCCATTCGCGCATCCGCGAATACATCGAAAAAGGTCGCGCCGAAGCTAAAATAGCTTTAGAAATGCCGGCACCAGAAACCGGTTATTTTGTCGGCCCAGTCATTGTTACCGAAGTATCGCCGACAGCAACTATCGCCCAAGAAGAAATTTTCGGCCCGGTTTTGTCCGTGATGCGGGCTCATAATTTCAGCGAAGCGATTGCGATTGCTAACGGCACGAATTTTGCTTTAACTGGCGGATTGTATTCTCGCACGCCTTCGCATATCGATCGAGCCGCATCCGATTTTGAAGTCGGAAACCTGTACATCAATCGCGGAATTACCGGCGCTGTGGTATCGCGGCAACCCTTCGGAGGCTTCAAACTTTCGGGAGTTGGTTCTAAAGCTGGCGGCCCGGATTATTTGCTGCAATTCCTCGAACCCCGCACAATAACCGAAAATATTCAGCGGCAGGGTTTTGCGCCGATTGAAGGAGTGGATGATTAATCTCAAATTCGTTTGATTAAGATTTGATACCCGACTTCTTAAAGAAGTCGGGTATATGCTATCATTGTTCAAAAAAGTCGGGTGCACCTATTCTGTTGTTCTAATTGAATTTACTTAAAATGGAATATAGAAAAAATGGTACTCGTCTAAATTCTCACAATCCTTCACTTGACAAGTGGGTGAGAGTTTTAATGATAGTTATATTAGTCATGGGTATATTTTTTCGTTTCGCCAATCTCGACAAAAAAGTTTACTGGATAGACGAAGGTTACACATCTCTGCGGATTTCCGGTTATACAGAAGCTGAATTTATTCAAGAGTTTGGTGACGGTCAAATCAAGGAAATAAAAAGTCTACAAAAGTATCAGCGGATAAATGCAGATAAAAGCGTTTTTGACACCGTAAAAGGATTGGCAATAGAAGAAGCTCAACTTACTCCCCTGTACTTTGTAGCAGTGAGATTTTGGGTGCAACTGTTTGGAGATTCCATCGCAGTAACTAGAAGCTTGTCGGCGGTTTTTAGCGTGCTGGCATTGCCTTGTATGTATTGGCTATGCTTAGAATTATTTGAGTCATCGGTGACAGCTTGGTTAGCAGTTGCCATAATAGCTGTATCGCCTTTTCAGGTAGTTTATGCTCAGGAAGCTCGACCTTACAGTTTGTTTGTCATGTTAATTTTACTCTCAAGCGCGGTCTTGCTACGAGGAATGCGTCGAAAAACTAATAGTAGTTGGGCAATTTATGCTGTAACATTAGTAGTTGGATTTTATTCTCACCTATTATTTGGAATAGTTGCAATAGGACATGGAGTCTATGTATTAATTATCGAAAAATTCCGGTTTAATAAGACGGTAATTGGCTATTTGCTAGCATCCATAGCAGGATTGATTGCTCTGTCTCCTTGGATTATAGCTTTTATAAAAAATTCGGGCAGTGCCGCTGATAAAACCTCCTGGCTGTCTCTGAGAATACCTGTTTCAGAATTGATGAAAAATTGGGTATGGAACATTAGCAAGCAATTTTTTGATGTGGGAATTTACTGGGATTTGCTACGACCCTATTTGATATCTACTCTGCCAGTTAGTTTAATGATTTTAATAATGGTCGGGTATTCTTTTTATTTACTTGTCAGTAAAACCGAAATGCGAGTTTGGTTGTTTGTTGTGACCTTAACGTTCGTGATAGTAGGAATTTTATGCCCCGCGGACTTAATTAGGGGAGGGATTCGATCTATCAACACTCGTTACATGATCCCCTGTTATTTAGGAATCCAGATATCTCTTGCTTATCTTTTTACTCAAGTTCAAGTTACAACCCAATTACAAAAGCTGTGGAGAGTAGCTCTAGTTGTTCTGCTCTCAATTGGAATTGCGTCTTGCTGCCTCTATGTGTCAGCAGATAATTGGTGGAATAAAGACCGCTCTTATATTAACATCCGGATCGCCCGTACAGTCAACTCAGCTTCTAAGCCATTAATCATAACAGAGTTTCCCGAGTATAGTGTAGATACGATCGGAAATTTACTCGGTATGAGTCACCAAATCGATCCCAGAGCTAAATTATTACTAATGTCACCTAAAAATAATGTTGAAATTCCAGAAAATTTTAACGAAATATTTTTGTACAGTATTACTCCACAATTAAAGACAAAAATTGCCAACAAAAGTAATCAATATAAAATACAAACAATCTATGAAGAAAATGACGCAATGATCCTAGGCAAAATAGTCAATAAATGATGTTTTATATAGCAACCGCACTTGAGTTTGTTTAAAATGGAATCTACGAAAGATCGCGAGCGACTAAATTCTCACAAGCCTTCACTTGACAAGTGGCTGCGATTTTTAATTATCGCTGTATTAGTCATCGGTATTTTATTTCGGTTCGCCAATCTCGATCGCAAATTTTACTGGCTCGACGAAACATATACTTCTTTGAGAGTTTCTGGCTACACCGAAGCCGAAATAATCACAGAAATTTCGTACCAGAAAATAACCTCGCCCTCGGATTTACAAAAATATCAGCAGATAAATTCAGAACACAATTTAACTGACACGCTACATTCTTTAGCAACAGAAGACCCCCAACACCCGCCGCTGTATTACATACTAGCGCGATATTGGGCGCAATGGTTCGGCAGTTCCGTTGCCGTAATGAGAAGTTTGGCCGCCGTGATTAGCCTGCTAGTATTTCCCGCAATTTATTGGCTGGCTTGGGAGTTATTTGAATCTTCTGCAGTAGCGTGGATGGCGATCGCACTGTTCGCAATTTCTCCCTACCACATCTTGTTTGCCCAAGAAGCGAGACAGTACAGTTTGTGGACATTAACTACTATTTTATCCAGTGCAGCCCTACTGCGAGCCACGCGCCCTGACAAAAATCAAAATGCTCTCGCCCTTGTGTCTCACTGGGCACTGTACGCAGTCACAGCAGCAATGGGATTTTACACCCACTTGTTATTTGTCTGCGTCGCCGCCGCCCACGCAATCTACATCGCAATCCTTGCCAACTGGCGGGATATTAAAACATTTATTGCCTATTATGTAGCAGTTGTAGTAGCATTAATTGCCTCCATCCCTCCCCTGATAAATTCTTTAGAAAACTTCAATCAAATTAGAAGCACAACAGTATGGGCAGAACAAACAAATTTCTTAAGATTAGTCAGCAGGTGGGTTGGTTCCGTCACCATAGCATTTTTTGATATTGGCATCGATGGAACTGCCAACGCCACACAACTAGCCTTGGTAATTCCAGTTGGTATCATGATTCTAGCTTTAGTCGGCTATGCCCTTTATTATCTATGCCGACAAACACCAAAGCGAGTGTGGTTGATTGTATTGTTATTAATTGCAACAACTGCTTTATTTTTGGCAGTGCCTGATATAATCAAGGGTGGAAGGCGATCGGCAAATCCGCGATATTTAGTTCCTTGTTATGTGGGAATTCAGATAGCAGTGGCTTACCTGCTGTCTGCGAAAATTAGTAACAATTTGGAAAAGTTTAAACAGCAAAAACTGTGGAAAATAGTTATAGTTGCCGTTTTTTCCGCAGGTATTATATCCGGTGGAGTTAGTTCTCAAGCAGATATTTGGTGGAATAAAGGTAGCGGTTGGTTGCGCGCCGTGGAAGTAGCTGCGACTGTCAATCAAGCCAGCAATCCCCTAATTATCAGCGATGCCAATATCGCACATATCATGCCTTTAAGTTATTACCTAGAACCAAAAGTCAAACTGCTAATAGAACCCCGCTGTTACACTTCTTGCTACAAAAATCGAGAATTGGCAAAGAAAAAACCCCAACCCCCGCAAATTCCCGGCGGTTTCAATGAGTTGTTTTTATACAGACCCTCCTCTACTTTGCGATCGGCAATTCAGCAACAAAACTATCAAATAGAGCCGGCTGACACTAATGTCGATCTTAATCTGTGGAAAATTACCAAGAAATAATCTCAAACATTAAGGCCAAAAACAAGGGTTTGTTGCAAAAAAAATAAAGGTCTTATTCACTGCGACATACTGGCCATAAACGGCATTTTTGGAAGTATGTCGCAAGTAGAGTTCGATAGGTTTTGTTTTCGTGGTAAGCTAGAAATTAAGAATCAAAAAATAACATCAAAAATCTCAAATGACAGTCACTGAAACCTCCAACATTCGTAAACTGCTGTGCGATCCAGACTTAGGGCTGATTCCTCACCTAGAAAAGTGCCTGAAAGATTTGCACTCATCTGCGATCGCCAGTGGAGAGAAATTCAAGGTAGAACCTTACGATATAGAACTCAAAAGCTGCCACACCCAGAAGCATCCCAACGACCAAAAACCTCTCGTCACCCAGTCAGTGTTAATAAAAGTTCCCCTGACTGGGAAAGTTCAAGACAAGATGCACCTATATCTGATCGCAACTGAGTTGCAGAACCAAATCGACGTTAAAATTATCGACTGGAGTGCCTTAGAACGCCGCCAATACGACATTCAGGGCATCCCCTTAAAGCAGCCGATCACCAAAATAGACGGCCAGATGAATTACGAGTTAGTATTCGATCGACCAACCTACTGCTGCATCACCCTGTGCCGCCAATTTGACTTAACTTACGCCGCCAATTTTTAATTGTGCTTGTAGGGAGGGGCGGGTTTCACCAACAATATTTAGGTTAATTAACAATCTATAAAACCCGCCCCTATCCCACGGTAAACCCCTTGTACATTTTTCGCATTCAATACAAATCAATGTTGATGTAGATTGTTAGTTGTGTGGGGGCGGGTTTATGTATATTGTTAGTAGAAAATCGATATTGTTGGTGAAACCCGCCGGGAGCATCTCAGTTTTGCATTGACAGTGCGAGCGTCCCCGCTCGCGTATTGTACAATACGCGAGCGGGGACGCTCGCACTACAATAAAAAAAATTCTTTTTACAAAACTGAGATGCTCCCAACCCGCCCCTACGAAATCTGGTAACAGTATGTCAAGCCCATTACCAATTCCCAATTACCAATTACCAATTATCAATGAATTCAAACCGCTCGATTCGCAGTTTCCGCAAGAATCCTCTTAATATCAGCAGGACTCAGACTCGGATTAGCTTGCAACATCAAAGCTATCACGCCGGATACTTGTGGCACTCCCATTGAAGTACCGGCAAAATATCGATAGGGAATCCCCGGTTGAGAAAGCGGCACAGTTGAATAAACATCACTAGAATCCGCCCTACCACCGTCGCCACCCGGAGCAACAAAATAATTAATAGTCTCCGTACCCGCCCGGTTAGAATACTCCCCAAACAAGCCATTTCTGGTAACACCACCGACAGCAATTCCTACCTCATTGGCAAACCGAGCCGGATAATCTACTTGTGGGCGAGCATCATTTCCCGCCGCCGAAATCACGATCGCGCCTTGAGCTTCGGCCGCTCGAATAGCATCCAATTCTTGAGCATTCAACTGTTGACCGCCCAAACTCACATTGATTATCTTCGCTCCATTTGCCACCGCATAATTAATCGCATTAATTTCATCCCGAATTTTACCTACCCCTGCCCGATCGAGTATTTTCAAAGGCATAATCTTCGCAGTCGGAGCTGTTCCCGTAATCCCTATCCCATCTTTTTTCGCAGCAACTAAACCCGATATATGAGTGCCGTGATTGTTATCATCCCTCGGGTCATTATCGTTGTTGACAAAATCCCATCCTCGGAAATCGTCAACAAAGCCATTGCTATCATCATCAACCCCGTTGCTAGCTTTATTGCGACCGATCGCATCAACACCGGTTTCCCCCGCATTGCTCCAAATATTCCCCGTCAAATCCGGGTGATTGTAGTCAACTCCGCTGTCGATAACTGCCACCACAATGCCGTCTCCAGTCAATCCCTGGGCCCAAACCTCTGGAGCTTTAATTAAATCTCTGCCCCACTCGTCGCCACCCAAGTCGGGAACATCAGGAAAAGTTGCAGTACCTTTAGCTTTAGCAACTGCCGCCGCTGCATTCACCAAACCGAACCCAAAACGAGAGTCAAAACCCTGCAAGTTGCTCGCATTGTTAGTAAAAACAGTTCCAGGGGTTGCAGACAGATTGAGGGAGAAATTTGTACTGCCTTGGTATTGATAAACTCGGATAAAGTAAGTTCCTGCGGCTAAACCGTTGATGTCGATCGCTTCCGGCGATAAATTCGGTTGTTGAGAAGAAGCAATAATATCGGTAAAGTCAATAGAATTGTCGCCGTTAATATCTTTAATTAGAGCAACATCAACATCTGCCGTCAAACCGCTGACAGTTAATTTAAAGTCGCTAGTTGCAGGCAAAGTAAAGCGGTAAAGGCCGTCTGGCCGGGCGTTGCTAAGCGAGTCTGCGATCGTTTGAGTGCCGCCCAAAACGCCTAAATCGCGAGCTTGATCCAGTTGGTTGCCCAATACGGTAGTTGCAGAGATGAATGTATTGGCGAGGTCTTGTGGAGATGCGTTGGCTACCAAGCCTAAAATAGCATTGGATTGGCGAATTTTAATTAATGTATTGGAAATACCGGGGGCGATCGATATTTCTTCGAGAATCAAGTCAGCTTCGGTAAGATTGTCAGTCAGTCCGATCGAATCCACAAAACTGTTAAAGTCAGTAATAACGTCTGCCGCAGCCGGATCGGAGACTGCGGAGTTGCTGCGGAGGACAAAGGTATCAGGGCCCAAACCCCCTGTCAGCGTATCTTTGCCCCCATCCCCCACTAAAACGTCGCTGCCAAAGTCACCGTTGAGGGCGTCATCTCCCTTACCTCCCTGCAAGGTATCGCTGTCGGCATCGCCAAACAGGAAGTCGCTGCTGACACCACCGTTAAGTACATCGTTGTCTGCGCCACCTAACAGGGTATCGGAATTGCTGCCGCCGAGAATGCGATCGTTACCATTATCGCCACTGATGCGATCGGCATCCGACGAACCGACAATAAAATCGTTGCCGCCGAGGGCAAAAAATCCGTTAGGATAAGGAGTCAAAAAGCCCGGAGTCAAGGCGAAACTGTTGGGGCTATCATCTAAAAGATAGGAAAGACCGTCAGGGCTCGGGCCGGGCATAGAAATGTACTCCTAGTGAGGTATATCGATCTAAATTTTAGATTTTAAATTTAAGTTTGTGGTTAAGAACGCCCTAAATAGTCTGTAATGCGCGCATTACAGACAGTCTGTAGAGGCTTGCATAGGTTAGGTTAAACTGAGATGTTCCACCCTTCTCAATTACTTGTTTAGGAACAGGCTTTTCGGCCTGTTCCACAAAAATGTTGAGTTATTGTGGAACGGGCCGGAGAGCCCGTTTAGGAACAGGCTTTTCGGCCTGTTCCACAAGAATGTTGAGTTATTGTGGAACCAACAGGCTTTTCGGCCTGTTCCACAAAAATGTTGAGTTATTGTGGAACCAACAGGCTTTTCGGCCTGTTCCACAAAAATGTTGAGTTATTGTGGAACGGGCCGGAGAGCCCGTTCTTGACAAGGGTGCAACATCTCAGGTGAAACAGATTTATTCCGTCATATCATGCCGTGTAAATTAACCACAATTCCGCCTTAGCCCCTCTAAAATATAAAATCTAAAACAGTATAACTTAATCCCAAATTCAAAATCGGGATCAGAAAATGGGAAAACAACACTTGCATCGAATTCAGAATTTTTTCAACATCGCAAAATCGCATTTAAAGCCTTATTTGCGCTATTTGATTTTGGGCGGGACGTTTTTATTTATTGCCAAAGCTTTTTTAACTCACTGGCGAGAAGTCGCGAATATCCAAATTCGAGCGGAAAGTTTTCCGTTGCTGGCGATCGCCCTTGGCGTCACTTTATTTTCTCTAATTTTCGTCGGCTGGGTGTGGATGTTGATTTTGCGGGAATTCCGCCAACCTGTAACTGCCGCCTGGGCAATTCAAGTTTTTCTCAAAACTAATATTGCCAAGTATTTGCCGGGGAATATTTGGCATTTTTGGGGTCGAATATTGGACGCGAAAAAGGCAGGAATTTTCCCGAAAGCTGCTACTCTTAGCGTGTTGCTGGAACCGCTGCTGATGGCTTCTGCGGGCGTTTTGATTGGGTTGATTTGTTTTGAGAAATTCAATTGGTGGTTGCGGCTTGTCGGTTGTGCTGCTATTTTAACCGCGATTGATCCCCGAATTTTAAATCCGATCGTTCTGTTTGTAGAGCGGTTGAAGTTATCCAAGAACAATGGGGAAAATTCCCAGGCTGGGGAGGCTGCGAGCGAGGAACTGAATATTCGTGCAGAGTCTACCTCCAATCTAGCTAAAAAAACATCGAATGTCAAGTCCCGCCGCAAAATTAATTTGCCAATTAAACGCTATCCTTTAGTGCCGTTAATCGGACAAATGTGTTTTATCGGATTGCGGGGCTGCGGTTTTTTGCTAACGGTAATGGCTTTAACTCCGGTGAGCTTTAGCAATATTCCCAACTTGTTCGGTGCTTTTTGTTTTGCCTTTGTTGTCGGTTTAGTCGTACCGGGAGCACCGGGGGGAATGGGAGTATTTGAAGCAACGGCGATCGCCCTGCTGTCCGATCGCTTTTCTACGGGTATAATTCTGAGTGCGGTGGCTTTGTATCGGATAATTAGCATTCTGGCGGATGTTTCGGGTGCTGCTTTGGCAAAGCTCGATCGCCAGCGCGATCGGCACAGTAAAAAAAGGTGAATTTGAAATAAAATATTTGAGGAATATAATTTGCTGCGATCGAGGAATCCCTGAATCGGGCAATCTAGTAAAAGCTATAATCAAAGTCGTGAGTGCCAACTCACAGACTTAGGTAAATTACTTGAACTTTGGCTGACCGTGTAAATCCAATCATCTCATTGGCAGCAAATTCATCACATTCCAGGTTCTTTGAAATAATGACTCTAACCTCCGGTTAGCCATGACTCATAACAACAATCGAACGACAACAATTCGTTACCTTCTAATTACATCAGGTGTACTGGCGATCGGTGGATTAGGCTATCTTGCTTATACCATGTTGCGGCAACCCAACGAAGTACGCTACTACGCATCCGAACAGCAATGTATTGTAGATGCGACGAACCAAAGCAACGGGTTCACCAAAGAGCAGTGTCAGGCCCAGTTCCGGTACGCAATGCAGGAATACGAACGCATTACGCCCGTGTATCGCACGCAGCCAGAATGCCAAGAAGACACAGCAAGCATTTGCTCGCAGGTATCGAATTCCAGCGTGGCTACCCCCGGATGGCGACCAGAGTTCGGCGGCTTCTATTTCACCGATGATGTCGATGATGATGCCCCTCCAACAGTGGTCAACGGCGTCAACGGCGGCTCCTACAGGATTTATCCAGTGCAACCCGTTTACCGCTCCAACATCGGAATTGTAACTCCAGATAGAACCCAGATTACTCGTCCCCTACAGGGCATACCGCTAGATTCTCCCTACTTTTCCTCCAGTGGCGACACCCCAAATCGCCCCCCAGGCCACGCAGCTCGCGGAACCATCAAGGGACGAGGGAGCTTTGGTACTTCTGTCCGCTCCACGGCTCCTTTGGGAAGCGGAGGCAAGTGACATCGATTCCGGTTGCACCGGAATCATTGTTGACTGTTGACTGTTGACTGTGAGTCAAAAAAAATGAAAATTGCGCGAATTATTTGTTGGCAGCTTGATTCGACTTTACGCCCGACTTCGGATCACGGATTTGATATCATTTCGGCGCAGCCGGAATAGATATGATGCAAGCATTTTTGAGCGGCGATTCATCTCACAACTATTTTTTCTCTAGTTCTTTTCTCTGTTTTTGTAGATCCTTGAGTTCCACACCACTAGCAAGGCGCTTCCTCCATGTATCCCTTTTTGTTTCAGCGACGACGCAACTGGCAGCAGCACGTATTAGATAACGCCTACCAATGTCAGCCTCTTGCAGACATCAACCAACGCTACTGGGCAGAAGCCTTACACCGTCCCTTTGGGGTGATGTTTTCGCGCCAGGAAGAGGCGAGGATCTGGGATGCTACTGAGGCTCTTTGGGATATGTGTCGGGAGTTTTTGGACTGGTTTTTCACCGCTGATGGCCTAGAAAATCGGATGGAAAAACTCGCTATTCCCCCTGCTTTCTGGGAAGCAATTCAGGTTTCGTGGGATCGGGTTTACGAAGAAGAAGATATGTCTCTTTATACCCGTTTCGATCTTGCCGTCACTGAAGATGGAAAAATTAGCCTTCTAGAAATCAACGGCGAAACTCCTCTCTTGGGTGCAGAAACAGTCTATCAATGGCTGTGGTTAGATGACATGAAAAAACCAAGCCGAGATTTGAGCTCGCTTCCCAACGATGCCAATCAGTTCAACAACTTTTGGGACGAAGTTGCGGGTCGATTCCGCACTCTAAGTCGTCATTATGATTTAAAGCAGTTCGGCCTGAGCTTGTTAATTGACGAGCATCTGTCAGAAGATACCGAGATGGCTGGACAACTGGTCGAAATTATTAATCAAGAATTAGGAAACGATCGCTTTTTTACCCAACTTGTAGGATTGCGTAACCATCTAGGCGTGGATGAAGAAGGATTTTTTGTCGATCAATTCAATAATCGGATCATGCGGCTGTGGAAAATCGTCGATTGGCTGGATTTGCAACTCGCAAGCGAATCTTTTAACGCAGATGAAGCCCTAGCATCGCGCCTGATAGCAGGGGACGTGAAAATCATTGAGCCGCTGTGGAAACAGATTTTAAGCAATAAAGGATCGATGGTGTGGATGTGGGAATTATTTGGCAACCACCCAGTGTACGCTCAATTCTTGCTACCGACTTTCTTCACAGATACTATCTCGATCGAATCCACAGCATTGCTGACCCAAATGCACGTCAAAAAGCCCCTCGTCGGTCTAGAAGGTGTTGGGGTTTCTATTGAAACCGGCGATTTTGTTGCCGGAGCCGTTCACGCCCGCGAGGCGATGGGCTACGATCGCGAAGGATTCATTATTCAGTCCTATCAACCCTTGCCCGAATATTTTGGCTACCACTTCGTCGTAGGTTCCTGGGTTGTTGGCGATACTCCATCCGGCATCGTATTGCGCGGAGATACCAATCCGATCACCGGACGACATTGCTTAATCGTTCCGCATATCGTGAGCGATAATCTGGTGAATACTTAACTTTTAATCAGAAAAACTATGAAATTACAAACTCATGATGTCCGAGGAGTTCCGATTCTTAGCAGTGAGTGGAGTGTAGATGAATTTATTGCCGATGAGTTGAAAATTCCCGAAGTCGCGCCTACAATTCAGGCTGGATTTATGGATCTCCTTAGCCGAGATGTGTTCTCTGAGGGAGACAGTCAGCCACTCTACGAGCATCTGCTATCTCGCAGTTCGGAGTTCTCGTTAGAATTCATGAGTGCGATCGAACTTTGGCTGCAAGACGAATTACGGCACTACGTTGCTCTACGTAAGGTCTATCACATGGTATCAGGTTTGTCCCCAGAGGCGATCGACCAAAAAAACCAGAGTCGGGTGCATGAACTCGAACCGATCTCGTTTCTGATAGAGAACGAATTCACCATTCTAGTTGGTTTAATGTTTGACGAAATGGGTTCCGTGTGGTCTTATCACCGGGATATTAAGGAATTCTACCAACACTATGGGAACGGCTTTGCTCGCGTAGGACATTTGGTGACGCAGGATGAGGGGCGGCATTTTAGGAATGCTGCGACTCTCATCCAACATCGCCATCCCGACAAAATCGATCGCATCAAACCCTTATTAGAAAAGATTAGCGAAATGGAAGCCCGTCTTGCTTATTATCCCAAGACTTTCTTTCTAGATCACGCTCAGGAAAGAGACCGCTTTCCGAAAGATTTTAATACCCAGGTGATTCAAAGAATTCTCTCCTTTTTCTAACAGAATTACCAAGTTAATCATCGGATCAACATTATTATACTTTCCGTGGCGATCGAGCATCTGCAACCTGACGCAGCCTACCGCAACTTTCTCTTTCTCCTCTAACTCTCTCTGTGTCCTCTGTGTCCTCTGCGGTTAAAAACTCTAATTCTTATATGAATTAAAGCATTTTTTCCAGAAATTGCTTAGCGCGATCGCACTTCGGGTTACTAAAAAACTCCTGCGGCGGCACATCTTCCGCCACCTTTCCGCCATCGAGAAACAAAATCCGGTGGGCGACTTCCCGCGCAAAACCCATTTCGTGAGTTACAATCGCCATCGTAATTCCCGTTTTCGTCAAAGCTTTCATCACATCTAACACTTCTTTAACCATTTCAGGATCGAGTGCAGAAGTCGGTTCGTCCATCAACAAAATTTCCGGTTCCATAGCCAAACAGCGGGCGATCGCCACCCGCTGTTTTTGTCCCCCCGAAAGCTTAGAAGGATAAACCTCTGCCTTATCTGACAAACCCACTTTTTCCAGCAATTCTAACCCCTTCAGACGCGCCTCATCCTTAGCCACCTGCTTCACCTTTACAGGCGCATACATCACATTTTGCAGCACAGTCATGTGTGGGAACAAGTGGAAATGCTGAAACACCATCCCCACTTTCTGGCGGATTTTCAGAATATCTGCCTTCGGCAAAGTAATATCCACCCCGTCAATGTATATGTGTCCCGAAGTCGGAATTTCCAGTAAATTCAAACACCGCAAAAAAGTAGACTTGCCGCACCCCGAAGGGCCGATAATGGCAATCACTTCTCCTTTATGAATCTCAGTAGTTATCTCGCGCAAAACCTTCAGATTGCCAAAAGATTTATACAGGCGATCGACCTTAACTGCTAGTTTGGAGTCTGCGTTCGAGTACATTTGCCCCCCAAGTTAAACTAAGCACCATCAAATAATAAATTGCACCGACAAATATCAAAGGTTCAAAGTAAATATACTTTTCTGCTCCCACAATTGTAGCGCGGCGCAGCAAGTCTTCTACGCCAATTACTGAAACTAAAGCTGAATCCTTCAGCAAAGCAATACTTTCATTCACCAAGGAAGGCAAAATATTTTTCAACGCTTGCGGCAAGATAATATCGCCCATCATCAGTTTGTAGGGAACGCCAAGGGATTCTGCGGCTTCTTTTTGACCTTTATCTACGGCTTGAATTCCCGCGCGGATTGTTTCGGAAATATAAGCCCCAGAATTCAGGAAAAAAGTAATCACGCCAGCTTGCAGCGCCGATATATTATAGCCCGTAAGCTGCGGCGTTGCAAAATAAACTAAAGTCAACTGCAAAATTAGCGGCGTTCCGCGAAAAATTGAGGTGTAAGCAGTGGCAAACCAGAACAGCGGTTTAATGCTAGAAATCTTAAACAGAGACAGCACGATTCCCCAGATAAATCCGAGAAATGCCGACAGCAAGGTAAAAGTTAGCGTTACCCAAAGCCCGGACAAAATATAAGGCAAACTCGGCAAGATTTTGCCAAAATCTAACCCGAACTTGGACGCTACCGCAGGCTGATTTGCTTGAGCCTGTTCTTGCGGAATCGGGCGAGAAAACCACTTAGTAGCTAGTTCCTTAATTTGACCGCTGGCTTTCATTTGCTGAAGGACTCGGTTGAATTCGGGAACTAATCTCGAACCTTTCGGAAAGGCGATCGCCGAACCGCTTTCTTCAGTATTCGGGATTGTGTTAAATTCCAAGTCCGGGTTCGCTGCTGCATAACCCGTAGCGACAGTATCCTCGATCACTCCTGCGGCGATGCGGTTCGATTTAATTTCTTGAATGATGTCAGGAATCCTATTGAGAGCAGCCAGTTGCACACCGGCCATTTTTTTCACAGCTTCCTGCTGAATACTTCCGAGTTGAACGCCTACTTTTTTCCCGGCTAAATCTTCAGCTTTGGTCAAATTGCTACCTTTATTGGCGACAATTGTATTTTGAGCTTCGTAGTAAAGATCAGAAAAATCAACATTTTTTTTCCTTTCTGCTGTGGGAGTCATTCCAGCCATCACAAAATCGGCTCTTTCCGCCTGCAAAGCTGGAATTAAGCCGTTAAAATCCATGCCAATTACTTTCAGTTCGTAGCCTAATTTTTTAGTAATATATTTGGCAATATCGATGTCAAAACCGATGATTTCGTTGCCGCTAACAGCCGTATCTTTAAATTCATAGGGCGGGTAGTCTGGGGAAGTCGCCAGTGTTAAAGTCTTGTTCGCTTGGGCGTAGCTGGCGATCGCAATTAAACAAAGGGCGATCGCGATCGCCGCCGCCAGCATTGATTTTAATTTTAAACGTTTCATATGGAACATTGTCCTAAAAAATCCCCTCGCCCAGGAAATATACCACAGATCGGAATCAAGTCACCTTTGTAAAGGAAGATATACTCCTGGACGCACGGGTTTCCAGAAACCGGATTTGATGGACAAACAAACTGCATAATTAGCCTTTAACAAGGGTAAAAAACCCGGTTATAAAGGTATTAATGCCCCCAGGGCTAAAGATAGATAATTGTGCCACCAACTTATATTTAAAAAATGTCCGAAATGCACATTTTTTAACATTTTAGAAAGTAAAGCTTGTCCGCACAACTCCCACCCATGTTGTACCGTTGTCCAAGTTGCGATCGGTATTTGTAATCATCCAGCATATTCCATCTATATGTGGTACAAAGTATTCAGTAGATCAGAGCAAAAAATGCGATATTACTTCTAAGCCGCCGGGAACGATCGAGTGGGAGTGATTTGTCGTTAGTCATTAAGTAGGCGGACAGATTTTTTCGTCTGTCTGCTTATTGTGATTTTGGATAAAAGGGCGATTCCCTACGGGATAGCTACGCTTCACGGGCTTGAGGGGATGGGGGAGTGCGAAGGGCGATCGGCTCAACATTAGGGTTTGGATATTTAATGAAGTTTATTGAATTAACTTCACTATTCTAATACTTACTCCTCTAGTTTTAATAATACTGACTTTGACAATATCATTAATGGCGAGGGAAATAGTACGCTTATAAATCTCCTCTTTTGCCAGACAATCTGAGCCTTCAATCTCATAGGTAATGGTTGTTTTAAGTTTCTTGCCTTTTTGTACTTGAATATCAACTACCTTGGCATCAATTTCTTGTCCTTCTGAAAACCGTTGTGTTTCTTGACTAATTGAATCTTGAGGAGAAGGAGGAGATGGGCGATCGCTATCCAGTTTAATTCTCATCACATCTAAAGGGTTTGGTAGCACAAGACGCTCTTTATATTCATTTACTGTCTTATCGTTCCGTTTGACAGGACTACCAATGTGATGTTTGGCGGTGTCTCGTTCAATCTCCATATATCGAGTAGTTTCTTCAATATTTGCTGGCCCTGGCCAACTCAAAATAGCCAGCAACATCTGGATTCTACATAACTTTTCAAAGTCACCACTATAATTAAGTTGCTCCAGCATATAGTTTTCAAAGCATTGCTTATACTCTGAATCGTTTTTTAAATTTTCTGCGGTTTCCCAGTCGTTGCTGTTGTCACTGAATAACTGGGTGTAGCGTTTTTGGTGATCGCTCACATACAGCTTATTTTCAATCTTAACGGCTCCTAATCCCAAAGGCTTGCCCATGCCAAGTTTAAGACGATAGCGATCGTTTTGAGCAATATCGAGTACCCACAGCAGCGCACCTAGTTCAACTTTGCTCAGATTTTCAAAGTGAATGTAGAATTTAAAGCTAACTCCTTTGTTAATTGGTTTAATCAGAGTTGTTTGGGTATCAGAAACTTGTTTGGGGGAACCAATAACTTTTTTCGGGGTAGGAAGTTTGAAATCTGGAGCGCTTCCTTTATGCCAGTACAGCTTATGACCGCGAATCACCGTCTCTATAACAGGTTGGCTTGCATAATGTTTGAGTTGTGATTTATCTACATTGGGTTGAACTAGATAATGTGGAAAATAGCTTGGCTTTGGTTCAGATAGGATTTGTGGAGTTAATGGTTCGCTTTCATACCAGATACTATTTTGACTGCTTTGATATAAAGCATCAGTAACAAACACACGTCCTGCTCTTTGTTTATCAAAATCTTTAGGCAGTTTTTCATCTTTAGTTTCTTTTTTGACCCAACCAAATATTGCCTCAGCTAGATCGATTGAAGCTAATTTTCTCAAATCTTTAGGAATAAAATCTACTACAGTGGTTGCATGACCATTACCTTCAGGAGAGTACGGAATACGGAAATTAGGACTTTGCCCAAAAAAACATACTATATTTTTTCCCTTTTCAGGAGGACAGTAGAAGATGGGAGCATTTTCTTTTTCTTTTAATACTCCCCAATCCTTATCAAAGGGAGATACTTTCTGAAAATCAGTCAAAGCATTACGATAATGCTCAATTGCTTTCTCATTTAGTCTCAACTTAGGAGAATTTGAACTTGCTTCAAATACTAAACATTCAAAAACTACACAGTGATTGCGACGAGGTGACGGTTCATTTCCTTGTTTCATGTTGCCACTGGTAACAAGTACACCTTTTTTTGGGTGAGTGTCAGGTAATTCGACATTATGAGCAAATAAGCGTTTAGCTCTATCTGTATTATCTACAGCTACACTTCTGTAGCTAACAGAAACATACTGAGGCTCATATTTATCATCATTGAATTTTTTAAATTTAGGCAAGTTAAGAGACGTTTCTCTAACCCAACAAAATGTTGCGCCTTGTTCAGTCTTAGCAGGTTGAATATACCATCCTTCACTATCTTTTTTAAGATAACCAGCTTTAATTTTTTCTGGAGCGACATACTTATTGTATTCTTCACCCCAAGATTCTTTAGTTTTATTTGCCGCTACTGCACGAAAAAATAGGCGATGCTCATCTGATACTCTATCAAGTTTACTAAAACTCACAATTTCAACTAGAGTTCGTAGCATCCCTCGTAAACTGCTACCAGGAACAATAGGAATAAGGTCGGTTCTGTATGTAAAAAATGGAGCTAAAACTGTTTTTCTTTCAGATTCCCATTGTTTTTTATCCTCTTCCCACTGTTTCTTCTGTTTCTCTCTCACATCTTTTGGTGGCTTTAAGTATTTTTCTGGGATCTCTGAATACTTAATAAAATTAGCTGGAGTCATTCCACAGCGAATATACAAAGGAGATTCAGTGGTCAAAGTGCATTCAATCCTTCCTGTGTGATAATCTGGATGATAGCGATCGCCCTCTGGTAAAGGTAGTTTAGCTTTGACAACTGTATCGGGAAGTTCGACAAAGTTATAAGGTGCGATCGCTCTTCTGTGAGCGGGAACTTCATCAATATGCTTAGGATTCATAATTCAATCTCCTTATAGTTCAGTAATTTCACTTAATCTCTATTGATTCTGTAACTCTTGCTCAAAACTAACCCCTTCATACAAAAGTTCGATCGCACATTCAAACTCAATACTTTCTAGAGCGATCGCCTCGCCAGCTTCATACTCATAATAAAGCCACATTTTACCTTCTCCTCGACGATAAACCTCAACTACTATTTCTTCTGAATCAACTAAGACATATTCTTGCAAATTCGGAATCTGGCGATAGTATTTAAGTTTTTTGGTGCGATCGTAATTGGCTGTACCCGGAGAAAGAACCTCAACAATCACTTTCGGGTTTTGAATAAATTCTCGTGATTTCAAGTCATCAGGATCGCAACTGACAACTAAATCGGGATAGAAATAGCGACTGTTTTTACGAGCCTGAACTTTCGCATCTGACACATTAACTCGACAGCCTCTCTGACGGACATGAGGATATAAAGCCCTGTAGAAGTTAAGAGCAATGTCATTATGAGGTAGAGAGCCTCCTGTCATAGCAATAATTTTTCCGTCAATGTATTCATGGCGAAATTCTTGCTTTGCTTCCCATTCTAGGTATGCTTCCGCCGTCATTTTTTGAGATTCTTCACGATTGGCGATCATAATTTTATCCTTGATGCAATCTATTCCTATTTTAACAAGTGTTTTTGAAATTACATAACTGGTTGCTAAAATCTACTTTTTTGGATGAGAATATAAATCTACCAGGCGACTCAGATAAATTGTGGCTACACCGCTCTCATCATAATCAATATAATGACGTACTTTCAAACGTAAGGGGCGAGAATCATTACCTTTGAAATTAATCCCCGTTAAAGGTACAGCGTGTTTTAATCCTTGAGAACCATCGGAAACTCAACTAAATCCATTTGATTCTTTCTCAACTTGAGTTCCCCAAAGGATTTGATCTTCATCTGGTAGACATTCTGGTTTATTGTCATCTTGAACTAGACGTGCTGTCCAGTTTTTTCCGACTTTCCAAAGCATAACTTCAGCATTTTCACCAAAGATTCGACATTGTTGGAGAGTAGGCGATCGCATCACAGGAAACTTACATTTAGGAAATAACGCTTCCGCTTGGGGAAATAAAATTTTAGGCAGATTGGGTGTGGTTACATTACCCTCTTGGTCAAACTTTCCCCAAATTACCCCATCCTCGGCATGAGCTATTAAGTATTGCAATTGATACTCCTTTGCTTTTGTTTGTAACCAATTGTACAAAGAGGATGTATCGATAATATATTGAGCATCTTCAAGGTGTTTACAATCAGGTTTATTCATTGCCTTTGACCTCTTCAAGTGAATAAGTTACTAATTCTTGAACAATTTTTTCTAATCTGCTAGGGTCACTTACTTCAAGAGGTTGGTTTTCACCTAGTTGAGCAATTGCCCATGTCTCTTTGTGCTGTAAATTATTTTCTTTATCCCATTTATACAAATTCAAGGTTGCGTTTTTTCCCTGTAACCTTCCCCGCCCGATACTACTTTCACCTCCAACAGGTAAATCACTTGTCCACAAATCTTTTAGCAAGAGTAACAATAATCCAATTTCATGGTTGTATGGATTGCGTAACTCTAGTTCAATAGTGACAATCGTTTCATCACCACCAAAGATAGGTTGTTCCTCAAATAATGCGCCGTGATAAGCCCCTCCTGTAAAGCGATCGATCGCAATCCGATTTTGTACTAATTCAGTTGCATCTTTGATAACTTTTTCATGGACAACTAAACGGCTTGCTTTTGCCTGTTTGCTTTTATCCTTGCTAAAGTCAGGGCCAAATACTTCATCAATGATGCTTGTTGGCTTCTCAAGGGTATTAATAATCCTCTCAGCACGATGCCGTAATACTCCTGCTAAACTCGTACCAGATAATACTGATACTGGATTAGTTTCGTTATGTCGATGAGATTTTAAGTGTACAACATCAGGGGCGCGTCCAGTAGAATCTTGACCAGAACGAATGAGCAGAGAACCAGCTAATTTGAAAGTGGCGTGGATGAGGAAGCGATCGCGCTTATCTTTCCAATCTTCTGCTACACCAAGACCTGCCTTTTTCATTGCTTCGACAATTGAAGCATCAACAGCAGGTGGTTTACTACAGGGTGGGTCAGTTAACCAAGAATGGTCAAGGGTTAACCAGGCCATGCGATCGCCTGCATCTTCCAGATTAAAATTCCAAACCTGCCATTCTTTGACTTGACAGCGACCAAAACCGCGCCGCTTTTTCATGCCGAGACAAATTTCGCCACTTTTTGAAACATTTTCACATTCAGAGACACTTGGATCTTTTTTAGGTTCTAATCCTGCGAGTGCGATCGCTAATGCTTTAACTAACCTGGCTTCATCTTCGGTTTTTTCTATTAGCAGCTCAAAACTAAGTGCAAATTCTGTTTCAGCTTGCAGCAACTCTAAATCATACTTAGCTTTGTCGGCGGCTGTTCCTGTAGCACTATTTATTTTTACACCATCTCTAAGTTCTGTTTTGATTGGTTTATTGCTGATAGCATCATCTACAATTAAAGGACTTTGATTCCCATCATAATCACTCCGCATTCCTCCAAATAAGAGGGTTGCTAAATCATCAGCGTATTCGCTAGCCATGTATCCATGTTCGCGTTCTCGCAAGTAGTTCCGCAATGCACCTGCAATTGAGGAACCTGTTAAAAGAGCGCGATCGCTAATACTATCCCTGAGTAATGGTAAATCAGTTGGACTTTCAGCATCACCGCTTCCCAGACAAGTAGGAGTATCTAAAGCTAAAGTGCCGCGTACAATAATGCGTTTAATAATATAACGCTGTTTTCGTGTCAATTCATTTTCCCTTAAAGAACTTTCCTCAGTCATCGCCCGCTCTCCTTTTTGGCTTTTTTAGCAACTGCCATAATTAAACGCAGTGTATACTCTTTAACCAGATCTGAATCAGGTTCAACTTTGCGAGTAACTCCAGCAATATTAACTTCTAATTCATGGGAATTATTCAGCCATGAGCTGGATTTCATTGGGTCTATCAACCAATCTTTAATCTGCTGTTCGAGAGATTTATTGCCAGAAATTTTTGTATTTCTATACTGTTCGCTGGCATTTGAAGTCAAGCTACTCAATAACTCTATAATTGGCAGAAAGCTGGGAGGATTGGTCAATCCTTTTCGAGCAACAATTTCTAGGCGAGAAAGTTGGCTGTTGGTAATTTTGCCTTGTATCTTAATATCGCTGACTTTATCTACAAGAAACTGCTCTAGCTTTTGGCGTAAAATATTTTCAGCCATTTGTCCAGCTAAGTCCTGATATTTTTCGTCTAATTGAATATTGTTTTTAATTGGCTCAGGAGGTCTAGCACAAAAATCTCGATATTCTCCCAACCAATTAACACAAACTCTACCAAAACCGTCTATGCAGCGATCGCCAATCCCTTCTGTTTCTAAAGTCTTAATTTGTTCGGTGGTTAGTTGTGCATCAAACACAAAAACACTTCCTGCTGATAAAACTGGTACTTGAGGTAAAGGCAAACCCCATTTTTGATTAAATCCACCAACAACAGTGCTACTGATAAAGACATGGGTTGCTTCAGGTAACTGCACTGGTAACTTATCTTCAATCGCTTGCTTGACCAAACAGGGCTCGACTGAGAATTGTCCGCAGCCATCGCGGAGAATTGTGTCGCTAAGAAGGGTGATTTTTAGTTTTCGACGATTAACTCGTTGTTCGGGGCTAATATCTACTTCATGCCAATCCTCAATATTTTGACACTTAACTGCATGAATTTTTGCGTGTCCGTAGCCAGCACTTCGAGAGCCACCCAACCATATATCTGTTGGTTTTAGTAGATACTGAATAGTTTTTGCCTCATCATTTTCACACAATATAACGGCTTGAAAAGTTTGTTTAACTTCTAAAGCTTCATAACGGAAAATTGCACCTTCTCCCTCTTGAATAACTCGATCTGTCACTGGATCGCGTTTTGTTGGTGACGAACGTCCTTTAGTGCGATCGCGCAAGTTGTGAATATTAATCCGTCGCTTCTCTCTATATAAAACAACTTGTCTTTCGTTAACAGTGCAAAATCTTTCACTTAAGCTTTTCAGAGACATCTGTTGTTCGGGTACATATTGACTCAAATCCCGAACATTTAAATTTGTTGTTTCTTTTGGTGTAGGCAATTCCTCATCCTTGTCTCGATACCAAGCAAGAGGAATGGGTAAAGTTCGTTTTTGTTGTCTCTTACAGAATAGGTAAGCGTTTAAGTAACGGGTATTGCCATCAAAAAATAAACGTTTCACCTGTCTATCGAGATTCGCATCCGATAAAATATCTTCACCTAATTCTGCGGGATGCTTGAGGTAACGACCTATCAAAGCACCTCGGATCGCGCTCCCAGGAATATAAGGATAAGACACATGACTGTTCGGATCTTTCTGAAATGAAGTGACTAAAACTGGCTGCTGCGTTTCTAAAATAAAAGTAATCGCTTTCATCGATCTACCTCCTCAATTGTTGCAAAGCGATGGATAAAATCTTGAGTAATATCTTGACCACTGGCATCACATAAACTACATTGGACGTGGCCTCGCCCTCGGTTACGCCCACTACCAACGTGCCGAAGTGCTAAAACGCAAACTGCTAAAAGAGCTTTCATATCTGGTGTTGGTTCTTCATCAAAAAACAGGAAAGCCGTAAAACGGGATGGGGTTTTAGGGCGATCGCGCATCACGACACGAGCAGAGCGCAAGCTACCCCTATCTGCTGTGCCATTATCAGGATTAATGGCGGTTTGGCGGCGAATTGTTGTCAGGGAATGCAATATATCTGTTGGTGTTAAACGCGGTTTATCTTCTTCTCGCTCCTTCTCTATTTGATTTCCCACGGCTTCCCGTAACTGTTGTGGCAAACAAGCATCGCCAACGCGGATCATTGATGCTTTTTCTAGAGTGCTTCCCGAAACACCAAATAATTGATTTCTAATCTTTTTCCAATGTCGAAATTTCTCGCCTTTGAGCAAGACAATTAAATTATCGCACTCCTCACTCAATAAGCCTTTTAAAGTACGCCCTCGAAGATAAGGAAATCCGAAAGAATCATGTTCTACTTCTTGGTCAACTAAACCCGCAACACCGTCACCTCGACCAAAGGTTGTATCGCTCAAAAGTTTAATCTGTACTTGCAATTCATACCTGCTCATTGTTGTCACCCTTTAAGCCCATGTAAAAATCCATTGCTTCGATCGCATCAAAATAACCGCAATAATACTTTTCATTTTGTTCGCCCCAACCTTCCTGCTGTAAGTTATCAATTTGTGGAAAAGGTGGCAGTTGTTTGATACCGTAAGTAGTCATAAACTGTTTCGTTTTGTCCGCACCTTGGCGGAGAACTTCGCGCAAGGCAATTATTTTATTGCGACGGTCTTTCCATTTTTCATTATCTTCTACATCATCGAAGTAGCCATTAAAATGTTGAACTGCGCTAATAAAATTTGCCCAAGTGCGCCATTGGTTGTCGTCGCTGTCATGCTCTTTTAGCCGTATGGGTCGCATCATCATGTTTCCTGATGGAACCTCATATTCCCGCTGCCGAATTTCGCCTATACTACCAATTAAACCGCTCGCAGCAAAATGCCAATCTAGAGTCGAACAATAATATTCCTTATCTTTATACAATCGTTTTCTTTCTTCATAAATCAGTTTTTTAGCCGCTCCGTATAAGTCCTCAACTATTTGGTAAGCTCTAGCAAATGGATAGTGAGTTTTGACAACACAAATACCAGCACGAGCCGTCAAGTTAAGTGGTTGATATTCTATATCTTTTTGTTTTTCAAATTCCTTCAGATAAATTGCAGCCAACTCAAGTCCTATCCTTCCCTCACAAACAAAGATGACATCATCGCCACCATAAACTAAAGGACGGAAGGGCAAATAGTATTTACCATTCTTGGCTATTTTGAGCGAAAATCGACCCAAATAGCCTACTAATTCTCCGTTTTCAATTGAGTTATGAACTATCTCTAGCACTTTTCTCAGAGCGTTGACTCCAGCATCTTCAACGCTCTGAGAAAGTTGACGCATTTCAACAATTGCCTCTCGATCTGATTTTCCTTTACCGCACTCTTGAAAACGATTTCCCATCCCATTACCATCTGCATGAACAATGGCAACATAACTCGATTCACCTTCAGAACGACCTAAATAGTCGGTGCGAGAGGGAAAATCATAAAGGTCTGAATTAAAAGTGCCTGCAAATTTTTCTATCAGTCTCTGATTTGCTTTAGGAACTGCTTTGAGTTTGGATTCACTTTCTCTAGAAATTAGATAAATATCCTCCTCATCTGCATCAATATATTTCTCGCTGGTATTGACTGCGGGAAATTGAGTCGAACGACAAGCTGCTGTTACTCCTAAACCTAATAAAGGTACAGAAGCAACTCGCTCACGTTTCTTTTTCGCTAATTCCTTTTCCAAAAGCTGAGTTAATTTCTTTTTGAACCCTCCCTTATCCAATTCAAATTCTTTGTCATGAGCAACGACAATATTTAAACCCGGTGCATTTTGCAACACTCGTGTGGTCAAAATTTGAGTGAAGCGTTTAGCATATTCAAAACTCGTAAAAAGTAAAACTGTATTGCCACCTCCTGCATAAACTATCTCAGCCGCTACATCCTCATTACCGATATGGATTTCCTGTAATGAATTACGTTTAGGAATATGAACTTTTTGATTAAGTTCTTTTGCTAAATCCAGCAAAGCTTTTTCAGCCCATTCTTTAGTAGCTTGAGATACTAAGTAAGATGCTCCAATATTTTCGCGCAGACGGTTACTGCTGAAAACATAGTCCTGAATTCCAGTTGTATCGACTACAGTGAGAGTTAGTTTACTCATGATTTACCCTTAGTTCGGTCAACCCAATCTGCAATTTTTTCTTTTAAATTTAGTAAATCTTGTATGACAAATACAGCAACATTAGGATTGCTTATAGCGCCTTCTAACTGACTTTTTAGATATCTGTACATACTTTGTTGATTAATAGACTTGTTGCCATCACAACAGCAGACTAAAGCTACTCTGGCTTCATCACCACCTAATTGTTTAGCTCTGATGTATGCTTCAAAGAGTTTGAGCTTACATAATGTGTGTTCGGCACTGGTTGTGCAGGAAATGGCAAATAATTGATAACTTCGCATGAAAGCAACATCAAATTCAAATTTTCCTCCTTTACTTTGATATTTGCGAATATGAATTGACATTTTGCTTTCACCAAGCTGTAACTCTTGCGTCAGTTCCTTAACTTGCTGAAGCACATAATGTTCTAACCAAATACCTCCTAGCCATGCACAAACTTGTTGACAACTCTCAAATCCTTTGGCTTTAGTGACATTCAATGAAAGTTGACTCGGCGAAGCATCTAAATTATGACGCAGAACTTCGATAATTTCTGGGTGTACGCCTGTTAAACTCAAAGATAAATTAGAAAGCTCATCTTCAGATTTCCACTGATCAGTTTCTGAATTTTTTGCATTCTTAAGCTCTCCAGAGTTCTTATACTGATGAGTATTAGCCCAGGTTCTCCAGGTTTTGGCTATTGCCTCATCTTGATATAGTCTGACAAATTCAGTGGCTGCATCTGGTAAAATTGGTTTGGTAAGTGGCTTCTTATCTTCGTGCCATTCATACTTGTGGAGTTTAAATAAGACTTCTAGAGGCACTGTTAAATGAACTGCTCTGTGAGTAGAATCAGAATTGGGCTCATCTATAAATATCTCTAACGTCTTGGCATCTAGATAACTATAGACTGTATCATTTCTTGGTAAATCCGCGATCGCTCGATAGGCGTGAACTGCCATTGTGTTTGTGCCACCTGTGTAATGCAGACCAATACGTTCATTAGTCGGTATTTTTTCTGCATCTTCTTTAACTTTTGTGTAAATTCGATGAGCATTAGATTTATTATTCTCCCTTTTATCCTTGTCTAAAGCAACTGGCTTGCTGCTAAAGCCTTTATCTTTTAAGGCATTTTGCAGCAGGCTTTTTTGCGATAGTGTTTGATTAGTATAAACAAGATAAACTGTGCCACCACTTCCTAGTAACTTCACGGCAGCTACATAATTAGGCAGTGGGTTTTCACCCACCAGCAAGAAAAGGTGCTTAACTTTGTCGTCCTTGAAAGTATCGTTACTACTCATCAAATTTAACCTCCTAGATATTTGAGTATATCATACTGTTAATCACAGCTAGGATGAAGGCAACATCGCACTTTCGCTCAATCCTACCTGCAAGGAATCACCATCCACAATACTTTTACCGCCATAGAGCGCGATCGCGCCGCCACATTAATCACACAATACACTCCCAACCCACAACACCGATCGGCACTATTACAAATCCTCCAGTGTCGCCCAACCGACGATGCTTACTACCAAGTCACTTACCGAGAGACAGACTACTACCCGCTGAGGTGGTTGCGCGCTTTAGGTTCAGAAGTCGAAATTCTGCTACCTTGGGACTTGCGACAGAAAATGGCCGTAGAAATCCAAAAAACTGGCCACTTGTACCAATAGTCTTTTGCTCGATAATTATCAAAACCATTGTGGAAAACTTGCCCTTTTCTGTGGAAAACCCCCCTTTTCCTGTGGAAAACTGCTACTAAATTAAGTGCGATCGCTCTCACCCGATTGATAGGATTTAAAAAATTGGAGGAATTGCCGTAAGTAAAAATACTTTCCCGATTCTTCAATTAATCCGTGTATCCGTCTCAAAATCACTGGTTGTGCCTTCATTTTTCAGAATCGTAGCTAATTTGGTCGGAATGGTAAGCCGGCGGCTCAACGTGAATTAAGATGCGTACAGGGCTGAAACGTTCTTCCAAACGGGCTTCTACTTCTTCTGTAATCCGGTGAGCAGTTTCTACATCGACAGCATCCACAATCATGTGCATCTCAATAAATACTTGACGCCCTACCACACCACGGGAGGCGATCGAGTGACAGTTGACAACCCCCGGTACATCGATCGCGATCGCGTGAATAACTTCCGGTGCGATCGCCATTTCATCCACCAGCCAAGGCAGATTTTCCCTTAAAACCTTCCAACCGCTGCTAAATACCAAAACAGCCACAGGAAAAGACAAAAACACATCCAGGGATTGCAGTTGAGGTATATTCCAAACCTGCCCTTGCCAAACACCAATCAACCCGCCGATGACCATAATTGTCACCCAAACATCACTCATCGTGTGCTGAGCGTCAGCCACTAAAATCGCGCTACCAAGACGTTGGCCAACTCTGCGCTCGTAAAAAGTGACAAAAATATTAATCCCCAGTACAATCAGCAAAATCCACAGTTCATTTGGGGATATTTTGACAACTTTACCCCCGTTAATCAGCCTTTCGACAGCACCGCTGAGAATTTCAAAACAGGCAATTCCCAGAAAAGCAGCAATTCCCAGAGCTCCGAGAGCATCAAATTTTTGGTGTCCGTAGGGATGATCGCGATCGGGCTGCGGATTGGCATAATGATTAGTTACCAATCCTAAAATATTATTAGCGCTGTCCGTGACGCTGTGCAAAGCATCTGCTAGCAAACTCAGGGAACCAGTCAGCCATCCCACGGCTGCTTTTATTGCCATCACCAGCAAATTTAGCAATAAGGTAATTATTAAAACCTTGCGGACTTCGGAACGGTTATCGGCAACCATAAAATCTCCTCGATCAGCCGTCAAGTTTTCTGGCTTCTAGTTTAAAGCTTATCAAGTCATAAAAGGTTAAAACTATTGCTGAATCTAGCTTGCGACTAGATTTATCTTCATTAATTTAGCCTAGCTTCTTGAGACAAATTTTAATTAATAGCAGTTTCGCAGCCCAATTTAGTTGGCAGGTACTTCTTTTAGGTTATTGTATATTTTATCATTAACAATTGTATGTTAAATTTCATTGCCCATGTCTCTTTCTCCGCTGACACTGAATTTAGTCGAAGGTTCTGTCTCCTTTAGCTTTTCCCCGCAAGCCGCGCGGGATTTGCAAAGCGAAATTGCAGCTTTGATGGAAAGCTTGAAAGCTGTAGCAGCCAAAACCGCTGGCGCTAAAGCTTCTCCCCAAAAACCGATGGAATATCGGTATGCAGGAGATGTATTTTTGGAAGTTTTCTGCAACCCGAATATCTGGCCCACTCCTTTTGCTGCGAAAGTGCTGATTACGGTTCGGGACGATCGCGTGCGCGTCACCACCGAAGCCGAACTCAGCCGCCTGCGCGACGATCTCGCTCAGTATATCGAACAAGTAGGTTGAGATTCTCAACCTGAAGCCCGCCCGTTTGTCAAGGTTAAATTCCCATTAGAATCATTGGGGTTTTGGCTTCAGTAGGGTGCGTCAGCTAGGGTTCTTTGGTCGGTAATTGAGAGACTCTCTTCTGACGCACCCTAGGACTAAGGAATGAGAATTAAATAACTTACAATGCGTGATGGTTCTTGTGGGATGGGCGTCCCGCCCGTCCAGAAAGGGCGGGCTAAGAGTGCCCAACCCCTACTCCCCACAAACTTGTGTAAATTATTTAATTCGCGATCCTAATTGGCTTAGTAAGGTGCGTCAGCTAGGTTTCTTTTATCGGTAATTGAGAGACTCTCTTCTGACGCACCCTACGACTGACATACCCTACGACTAATTTCTAATTGCTAGTTTTAATTTTTTTTCAGGGGATAGCTATCTGCCGGCCAAGCCGACCATTCCCACATTGAACCTGCATAATTCTTAGCATTAAATCCCACATTTGTCAAGACACAAGTCAACCATGCAGAGCGAATTCCCCCACTACAATAACTCACAATTTGAGTTGACTGCCAAACTCCTTTCTCCTGTAAAATAGCGACAATTTCCCCGCGATCCAGCAGTTTTCCCTGTTTGTCCATTAACTGTTTGTAATAGAGGTGAACCGCACCGGGAATGTGGCCGCCCCGTTGTTCTCCGTAAGGCGTTTTACCTGCATATTCTCGCGGCTCTCTGGCGTCGATAATGACTAAATTCTCATCTCCTAAAATAGCTTTCAATTCATCCCGCTGAATTTCCCAATTCGAGCGGCGAGATATTACAAAATCTCCTGTTTGCGGTGGATTGTTTACAGCTTTTACTCGATTAATTCCAGCTTTGATTAAAGCCCCATATCCTCCATCGACAAAAACTGCTTTTTCGTGTCCCAAAGTCCGCAACATCCAAACAATTCGCCCGTCTTCGCCCCACCCTTTCACGGAATCGGCAACGACTATAACAGGTTTGTCTTGACAAATACCAATTGCTTGCAGTTTTTGAGTTAAAACTGTGTTGTTTTCGATAATTTTTCCCTTGTGGGGAAAGTCCGATCGCGAAAATTCCTGCCAAGTTACGGGAATAGCTGGTGGGAGACGGCAAAACCACTTTAAAATGGGTGCGCGAGCATCTAGTAAAGTAGCTTCTTGTTCCAGCAATTCCTTAGCTAAATCTGCATTTACTATCCAGTTATTTGCTAAATTACCCAGTAAATTAGACATAATTTATTGAGTAACTTTGGCTGTATTAGCACCGCAGGCTAAAACCCCTTTGGTATTAGTTGGATTAGCGGGTTTAGTCTTGCCAGGAGCAGCATTTATACACAAGATTGTTTGGGTCTTGTTTGCCACCAAAAACACTCCCCCCACAAAACTTTTGAGATTAGCTTGCTTCGATACTCCGTAGTTAAATACAGCACCTTTTTTCACCATGCCGATCGAGTAGCTGTAATTGGCTGAGTTAGGTTTAACTTGGAGACCGAGATAAACCAATAGATTGGAAACAGAACTTGTAAAGCCTGCTTTTTCAGCATAGTAAACTTGCTGGGCTTTATTCATCGAACCCACAAAATTTTTCGCTTGTGATTCCTTAGCTTTAAGCGTTTGTGACACTTGAGCTTCCGAGACAGGACTGAAAACAACTGGCAGAGTTAGAGCTGCGATCGCAACTTTGAGCTGCCAGTTGCGGCTGCTATAAATCCTGCTTAATTTCACAGATAACAGGTGGAATGAGCGGTTGAGCAACATACAATTAAACTAATTGTTTTGCCTGAAACTGTTTCAACGCCCCAGGAGCAACCGTGCCGTGTTCAGTAATAATTCCTGAGATTAATTCCGCCGGAGTTACGTCAAAAGCGGGATTGTAAAATTCGACTCCCACAGGACAAATTCGCGTAGTTCCAACTTGATACATTTCAACTGGATCGCGTTCTTCAATGGGGATTTTGCTACCGTCGGAAAGTTCAAAATCAATTGTTGACAGAGGCGCGGCGACAAAAAACGGGACGTTGTGAGCTTTGGCAACAATTGCTAAACTGTAAGTGCCAATTTTATTGGCGGCGTCGCCGTTAGCAGCGATTCTGTCTGCACCGACAACTACTGCGTGAATCATGCCGAGTTTCATGCAGTGAGCGGCCATATTGTCTGCTATTAATGTGACAGGAATTCCTTCTTGCACGCATTCCCAAGTGGTGAGTTTTGCACCTTGGAGACGGGGCCGAGTTTCATCAGCAAAAACTCTTCCGAGTCTTCCTTCTCGCCAAGCAGAACGAAATACACCTAAAGCAGTACCGTAGCCGGCAGTTGCTAATGCACCGGCATTGCAGTGAGTTAGTAAGTTCAATTTTTCGGGTGTAGCGGGCAGAACTTCTAAACCTTTGTCGCCGATATCTTTACAAGTTTGCAAGTCTTCTGCTTGAATGGTTTTAGCCATTTCTAACAAAGTTTTTTGCACTTGTTCGACAGAACCGCTAGTTCTCTCGGCAGTTTTGAGCATTCGCGATATTGCCCAAAACAAATTAACCGCAGTGGGACGAGTCGATCGCAATAACTCGCCAACTTGTTCTAATTTAGCGAGAAATTCGGTACGATCGCCCGTTTCGATTTCTCGCGCCCCCAAATACATCCCGTAGGCTGCTGCTACCCCGATCGCCGGAGCACCTCGGACTATCATAGTTTTAATCGCCTCAGCCATATCTTCGTAGCGACTAATTTCGACTACACCGTATTCTTTCGGCAGTCGGTTTTGGTCAATTAGCAGAACTCGGTCTTCCATCCAGGTGACGGGCGAAACGGGGGAGTTTTGAGCGGTCATCTATTTCAATTATGTGAGGGACAAGTTTCTATGATGCCATGAAGGCGACGATTCCCGCCACTTCGATCGACAAAACCCGCCTAATTAAGCGGGTGTTGTAGTTTCCCTAAATAGTTTCACTCTTTGGCAATGATTAAACAATCACTCTCCACTTTAGACAGCATATCTGGAAAAGCTGAGGTGTAGTTGCCATCTTTGTCTACAACCCTGCGAAGTATATATCCGCTCTCAGCAGGTCTGCCGAAAAACGAGTTTGTGCGATGCCAGATATCTCCATTCGGAGTGTTCGGATATCGAGCAAAAAATCTACCAGCCACGGCGGTACACACCATCCAAACACTATCGGCGTAATGTGCCCGTGCTGCAAAGTTGCATCCGAGAATCGGAACAAGTAGCTGAAGCGAGAAAATTTGACTAAATAAATTAACATCCGTCCCGCCATTGATGAATGAAATGTCCAGATAACAGGGTCAATCGATTTTAGATTTTAGATTTTAGATTTTAGAGGCGACCCCACGGATAAATGCGGGGGCTTGAGGATTTTTGATTTTCGATTTTGGATTGATTCCACGGATAAATCACGTGGCGGGTACCACCTTTGAAATTCCTGGTCAAAAACGCGCAGCAATAACGTCAGTTGGTCAGCATTCCAGTCTGAACTGTACATCGTCAGACAATCGTCTGGTAAAACATTCCCGTCCATAAAAAAGATACCTTGCAGGACTTCAGGTAACTCCTCTGGATGTTCTACTTTCATCCAATTAGCGATGTCTTTTAGTTGCTTGTGTTCGATTAACATGGTATTATTTATCGTCAAAATAGTTGTGCTTTGGTTTCCTATTAGATCCCCCCTTGATTTCTGAGTCGAGCGATCGATAGTTTGTGTGGCGTGCGGTTTCAACTCACATCTTGCACCATTCTCAATAAGGCTTTTATGTGCGGGCAGGATGCCCAACCCCTACTCCCCACAAGCAATTAATTCTTTGTGGAACAGGCCGGAAAGCCTGTTCTTGAGAATTGTGCAATATCTCAGTTTCAACCGCTGTCTGATGCGAGCTTTTGGATTGATTACCGCCCCAAGTTAGGCTCTGAGGCTCGCCGCACTTTGCCTACCGTACTCACAACATCCACCAGCATCTTGAGTGCGATGTCTTTACCGGGGCAAATCCGTCCCGCACTCCGATCGCCCACGGAATGAAATCCCATATGAAAAGGGCACAGATTCTCCCGCTTAGCGTTGAATTCGTATACCGTAGAGCCCCAGAAACTCTCGTCTAGCAGCCCCAAACTGAGCGGTATCAGTACCTTGGTTCCGGCAGGGAAGGTGCGCTCTTTGCCCGCTACCGTTGCGGTGAAAGGCTCTGTCGCGACTCGGTGCGTGGCAATGACGGGGGCCCCGAGGCGCGCGCATTCCAGGAGGAACAGCTCGATCGACTGGCGATCGTCCAAATCGAGCCGATCCCAAAAATCAGTCGGGTTAATTTCGGCCGTCTGCTGTCCTTTATAGGCGGGGAGAGGGTGATATCCCATTGCCGTGTAGCCTAGCTGCAGGGGGCCTTGGAGTCCCGCTATACCCATAATCGATGTCATCAGCTTCGCCAATTCCCGCTTAGTCATGCCGTTGTTTTCCGAGCTCTCCTCGAAGTCGGCTAAGGCTGGGGAATTTTCATAGATAGTCGCTGCACGCTCGATTAGAGTGGACAAATCCCCGTGTCCAAACAGGTTCAGGCTTTGCAGCAGGTTCCCGATGACGGCGAAGTAGTGCAGTGGGCTGTGGCGGATGTAATGTAATTCGGTGAGGAGTTCGATCGACTCCTCGTCGTCTGGGTTGAGCCCAAAGATGACGTAGTGCAGGTATCGGACTAAAAATCTCTTCCAACCGCGCTTGACATCGGTAAAAAACGCTCCCCCCGCACCGTGTGGCATTTCGGTATAATCGGCTGCTAGCGTCGTGAGCAACCGTCGCGCGATTTCGTCTCCCTGGCGATCCGTTGTGGCACTGTTGAAGAGATACTTCTGCATACAGCTTCGGAATGCTGCGTGGTTGCTGCTAGCATCAGTGGCGCGATCGGACAAAGACAGCAGGAAAAGGTTCCTACCGCCGACATCTTGGTTGGGCGCGCGATCGGGATCGAGTACAATAGTACCCAGCCGCCAGCCGCGCGCCTGGGGCGATGTGAGTGCTTTTTCCAGCGTTGCAAACTCGGACATCACGACTTGCCCCGCGCAGCAAAAATTGGCTCCGAAAGCCTGCCGTTTTACTGGCAAATACGTGGGTTCGTTGGCAATCAAACCCTCAATCAGGGCGATCACCGGTAGCATCGTTTTGCTGAGACTTTCTTCCGGGTTTTGCAAAGCCCAAGCCTGAAACTCATTCAGGGCCGGGTTCATCAGCGATGAGAAAATAGTATCTAAATTTAGGTTCATCATAATTCCTCCGAGATCCACTCGCCATAACCCGCTTTGCATTTAGCAGCAAGAGGGTATTGAGTGGCAATTGAGCGGGTATTGAATCCCACTTAATTGCCCAAATAAGTAAGTATAACTATAGCCATTTTTATTTGTAAACGCAGTGGCAATATAGATATAGTTTTACTGAATATGTCTGCGCTCAAGTCTAGCCTTTTTCCGGAGATTGAGTGGAATTTATAACGATTTCTGGTAAGTATATCTACTTTCTGTATCTAAAGTATTAGCCCCAATCTCTGAGAGCCGCACATAAATACGATTTATGTGCGACTACTTGCTATTAAAGTTAGCCGAAATTTGCGACATTAATTAGAGTGGACGATACCCCATTAATAGAAGCTAAAATTTCTCCGGTTGCAGCCAACCGGATTAAAGTTGAACCGCTATCTTGGACAATCGCCAATTGCGAGAAAATCAGTCCGTTACCCAATACTAACAAATCTTTACCGACTTCAAAGTCAGTAATCGTATCAGTACCGGAATTCGTAGAGAGTAAAAACTTATCTACTCCCATGCCTCCCGTCAAAGTATCAAATCCCAAACCGCCCGTCAGTAAATCATCTCCCTTACCTCCGTAAAGCATATCATTACCATCATCGCCATTCAAAATGTCAGCACCACGGTTGCCAAATAAGGTATCATCACCGCTACTTCCGAGTAAAGTATCGCTACCTTTGCCACCGAAAACCGAGTCATTCCCCAGACTTCCGTCGAGGGAATCATTGCCCCTCATGCCCATCAACACATTATTCGCGCTGTCGCCAGTCAGGATATCGTCGCCATTGGTACCGAGAATTGCATTCGGGGAATTGCTGCCCAAATCTACATCGCCGCTGACAACAGGAGTTGCAATCACAGCCGGCAATACTACAGCTTCAATTCTCCTATCTAAAGCAGCACCAGTATTCTCAGTAACTACCTGGGAAATTGTCTTAGTTCCCGCACCAACTTCTTTGAAGTCTTGAGTAGTTGGGCCTAAAGCTACTTGTTGGAGGCGGGCAAGTGATTCAGGAATTGAGGTTCCTGTTGGGTTGGAGACAGCGCTATCAATGCGCTGATTGGCTGTTGCCATTACTGTCGCTGCTTGGGAGGTAATTTGGGTAACAGTTTGGCTGTTGAAACTGGGGTCTATTTGCTGGATTTTAGCTGCTGCTTGCTGAATGATTGGTTCCAAGGCTGCTGCATTACTGAGGTTTAAAACTGTACCGGATTGAATTTGAACGGTAATTGAACTGACAACAGCTTTGACAATATCCTGACTAGCTGCACTGGATGCACCATCAATCAAAGCGCTGGTTTGAGTGATGAAGTTTTGGACTTTGACCATTTCGGATAAGACTTGGACTCCGCCCGATTGATTGTTGTTGGTAGCGTCGATCGGGTCGAAATCGGTGATGTCAACATCAGCGGGAATCGCCAGAGAAGATTTGACAAGAGATTGCGCTGTTTCCGGTGCAACTCCCTTATCAATTAAATCCACTACCAAACTCGTTAACAGCGTGACAACAGTAGCATCCGCAGGTGCTGTGACGGGTGTTTCTAGTGGCAAACCAGTAGCGGTGTCAGTGCCTCCAAAAGCAACTATATTGCCTTCCTCTGGATCAACTTCCCCATTCTGATTTTTGTCAAAGGTTTCCAAGGGAATATCGAGTTCGTATTCACCTTTAGGGCCCGTTATTGTAGAGGATTCGTTCGCATCCTTTACCCCATTCTTGTTACCATCAAAGAACACAGTAGCGCCAGCAATGTAACCGTCGATTACAGAACCCCGACCTTGATTGTAAACATCGAAAAATGCTATATCCGATGCACCAGCAGCATCCCTGGCTGTTACCCGAATCCAGTAGTTTTGACCGCGCGGCAAGCTATTGTCAACCCTGAAAGTGCGGCTGCTGGCGTCGAAACTCATTCCTGTTGGTAAGGGGCTAATGCGGTTCCAACTTGTCGGGATTGGCGATCGCCCCCCGCTGACATTTCGCCACTCGAAATTGCTCACATTTTCATACCAATCAGCAGTGTAAGTCAGCGTATCGCCTGGATCGGGGTCAGTGAAAGTGTTGTTTTGAAAAGTAAACTGCAATCTGCTAGGAGTCAAACCCGATGCCAGTAACCTCAAACCTTGTTCGCGGAACGGAATGGTCAAGACTGGCGGACGATTGACGCCAGGACTCAGATTCAGATTAATATAACCTGACGATCCGCCGAAGCCATCTACTGCTATTTTGTAAGTCGTACCGGCAGTAGCAGTAAAATTGACTCGACTGGTTTGACCTCCAGCAGGGTCGTTATTATTGCTAGCAACAGTCGTCAAACTAGACACAGAACTGCCAGTGTAAACCCCTAGCAAAGTATCGAAGGAACTGCCCGCCGTAGAAACTGTTACCGGGCCAGAACTTGGCGCTGTCCAAGACCACCAAATAGATTTACCACCGCTGTTACCTGCGTGATTTAATTCTCCTGTCTGTTTAGTGCCATTGACATTTAAGCCAGTTGTGGAAAAAGAACTACCGCTGACAGTTTTTGCCTTCTCAAGATTATCATTTGAGTGCCGCCAATTAGCACCGTAAATTGCAGTATTGTTCAGCGTGCGAGCATTATTTGTGGAACTCGTTCCTGTGGGTTCGCCGAGATATGTGCGATCGGGATTAGACCAGCGATTAATCCGCGTAGTGGGAGGATTGGTTGGGTAAGACATTACGGTGCGGAAGGTGTTTGGGCCAGTCTGATCCCGATAGCCGTAGGAGTAGGGATAAGCAACAGCACCGCTAGTGCTTTCTGCATTGTGTTGAGCACCTAGGTTGTGTCCGAGTTCGTGGCCAAAGCTGTAATTTCCTGCTGCACAACTCCTCTTGACTACAGTAAATCCTGAATTGGCAAATCCATAGCTAGGACTGGTCATTACGTAACCGCGACCGCAGGCATCCAAGCTATCAACAAATAAACTCACCATGTCAGCCGAATAGGTATTCCGCAGTTGGTGAACGTTATCTAGAAAACCATCGGAAGGATTGCTGAGTCGGTTTAAATCTGTGCCGGAATCTCCACTTTCGGTGTAGGATATTTCCTGTCTGTGTACTATTCGTATCCGCTGGTTGACGCCACTGTTTTCGTAACCTAAATTTGTTTCAGATTCGGCCAGGTCAATCAAGGTATTCATGGCATCAGTACCCCCCTCGGCGTCTTTGGCTGACGCGGTATAAACGACCATGACATCTATTACCGCAGGGTCGTCGCCAGTCAAATCTCCGCTGATGTCTGGAAGGTCAGCAAAACTGTCGCTGGGGACGGGAACTGCATCGCTTTCTTGGTTAAATTCGGGAGGATCGGGAAAGGCTGCTTGGTCGATTTCTCGAATGCTGTGCAGACCGTTACCGGCATAACGAATTTGGTAAAATTTGTCTTTATACCTGATATTGCCGATCGCAACGCCATCCTTTTTACTGTTGGTCAAGATGACTTCACTGTCATCTAAAGCACCTTGAATTCTGCCAATCCGCACCCAACTTTCTCCATTAGATGAGGTTTGTACTTTGTCAATTATTACGTCAAAAGACGTATCGTTGAATAAGTTAAGGTTGAGCGGGCCTGCGTCTAAATTCTGTTGTGGGTCGTCTATTAAGTCAAATTTGACGTTAGATAAGCGCTGTCGCTTAACAGTGGGGTCGTCAAGGTCAGCTTCTGCGACAACTTGCCCGGGTGACAGGGGAATGAATAAAGAATTGCGTTTGTTGGCTAGGGTATCATTATCGCTATTGGTGACAGCGACATCGGCTGCATTTAAGCCGTTATAATTGTTGTCCGCACTAACAGCAGGGGCAGTAACAATCGTGTAAGCTTGCTCGCCGTCAACAACATTATCATCAACACCTGTTAATGTTACCGTTTGCGCTGCATTCCAGTTACCAGAATTGAAAGTCAGCGAGACAGGTGAAACTGTTCCTTCTGTTGTATTTGAACTTCCTAAATCTATTTTGACATCAGCAGTAGGTTGGCTGTTGAGTTTGACATTAAATGTGGCTGTTTGGCCTGCTTCTGTCGTGGTTAATCCACTTGCAGCATTAACACTAATTCCAGCAGGTGTCGGTGTTGGTATTGGAGGTGTTGGGGTTGGTGTTGGGGTTGGTGTTGGGGTTGGTGTGGGAGTAGGAGGTGTGGGAGTAGGAGGTGTGGGAGTAGGAGGTGTGGGAGTAGGAGGTGTGGGAGTAGGAGGTGTGGGAGTAGGAGGTGTGGGAGTAGGAGGTGTGGGAGTAGGAGGTGTGGGAGTAGGAGGTGTGGGAGTAGGAGGTGTGGGAGTAGGAGGTGTGGGAGTAGGAGGTGTGGGAGTAGGAGGTGTGGGAGTAGGAGG
>NZ_JAUBTI010000030.1:0-69733 GCF_036702415.1 Microcoleus sp. D3_18a_C4
GTCCCGCCCGTCCTTTTTGGACGGGCGGGACGCCCATCCCACTTTCAAGAGTGGAAGTTATTTAATTCTCATTCCATATTAGGTAGCAGCTTCTCACCCTCAAACCTAGCGATTGCCAGAGCTGGTAGGAGGCTCAGTTTCCGGTGGTTCGGGAGGGGGAGATTCAGACTCAGGAGGATTCAGCGACTCCTCCCAAACTTTGATTTGCGATCGAGCTTGCTCAAAAGCCCGAGTCCCCGATGGAATTTTCTTCAAAGTCGCGATCGCCCCAGCCAGATCCGACGACGACTCTTCCACACCAAGCGCCAAAATCCGCTGGCTCCACTCATCAATCGCCTCACTCGCCTGCCACCGGAGCGAACTCGACTCGGGAACCTGACTTGCCAGCGCAATTGCCGTTTGCAAAGCGTCAGCAGTCCCCGCCCGGGCGGTCTGACGGGCGTTCTGCAAATTTTGCTCGCCCTGAAATTGAGCCTCCCAAGTCCGAATGTTCGATCGAGCTTCCTCATAAAGCACCCGTCCCGATCTAATCCGGCGGGCCATCTCAATTGCCCCCGCCAAATTGCCGCCCGCCGCTAGCTGCTGAGCTCTATCCAAAAACGGCTGGTCAACAAGCCGCTGTCTCCTCTCGATCCAAGCTTGAATTTTGGCTTGAGCTTCCACGTAAAGCGCCCTACCTCTAGCGATCCGAGAAGCTTGAGCAACAGCGGCTTCCAGAGCATTCGGATCGCCCGTACTTGCCAAATCGTTCGCTCTTTGCAAATACGGACTGTCTTCCAGCAGCTCGATTTGACGGCTCAAGGTGCTAATTTGACGGAGAGCTTCCGAAGCGCGGGGATTTGATTCCGGGACTGTTTGCAATTGCGCGATCGCAGCCCTCAAATCATTTACCCCACCAGGCGCCGCCAGCCTGCTTGCCAAATCCAAAACTTTCACATCAGCCATTTCTTGTTGCCAGCGGCCGACTAAATCTTGAGCTTGTTTGTATAAAGGGCGGCCGGACTTGAACTTTTGAGCAATCTCGATCGCCTTGGAGAAACCCTCAACAGAGCCAGTCAAAGCCAGAGAAGTAGCATTCGCCAACTCATTAAAATCTTGTACTTGTTCCGTTAAATTTGCCGAGTCTGGAATCTTGTTAGCGATCGCCATCGCCTCCTGCCAATCCCCTGCCTGCAAGCGTTTTTGGGCGATATCCAGAATTTTCTTGCTAAATTCCGCGATCGCCTTATTGGCAGCTTGATACAAATAACTGTTTTGACCAATTCCCTCAGCCAGCTTAATCCCCTTCACCAGATTGTCGAGACCTCCCTCGGAGGCTGTATTCCGGGCTTTTAGCAACTTATTGCCCTCCGCCTTAGTCGTCTGAATTAGCTTAGTCAATTCCTCGTACTTAGCCGATTCCCAGAAAGTATTTCCCAAATCCAAAAGCAGAGTAGCTTGGCTGAAAGCCAGCGGCCACTCTTCCTGACGCAAGTGGTCTTCCGCCGTGCGGTAAATTTTCTCTGCATCGCTCCATATCGACTGCCACTTTTCAATCTGCTTTTCCATCTTCGGGTAAGCCGGAACGTTTTTAGGAACCTTACGAGCGAGGGCAATCGCCTCATCCAGCTTTCCTTCTTGGAAACTAGCATTTCCCAGCCTAATAATATCCTCCGACCACCGATCGATTTGAGTGTTAATTCTCGGCCGCAGCGGATGGTTTTGTGGCAAAGCATTCACTAATTCGATCGCCAACAGCAAATCATCCGCCGTCCGCTTGCTTGCTGCTTCTTGAGCACAAAAAAAGCGATCGTTAGCAGAAGCCGTCGGCCAAAAAATCTTTGAGCAATTCGACTGCGAGGTCAGGTTGAGCAAAGACGCAATTGCCACAAACCCCATACCCACCGACAGCATCAAACTCACCGCCAGCCAAAACTGCCACTTCTTCGACCAGATCCGCCACAACGGATTGTGTTCCCCCGGCGGCTGCGAGTTTTCCCCAGACAAATTCGGCGGTAGTTCCAGATGCCCGGACGGCATTTTTCCCGAAGTAACCAACTCTCGGAGCTCTTTAAGTCGTTGGGCCCGGTTTTTCCTTGCTGGTAGCCGCACCAGCGACGAAGTATCCTTGGTTGACTCCAAGGATTCTGATGCAGACCAACGGCCTGATGTTTTGCGATCTTGACTCATATCCTCACCACAAACAACAACCAGCCTGTCTTAATTATTTCAAAACAGCGATCGCTGCTATTGACTGCTCTATAGAATGTATTCATAAAAAAACTCGGTAAGTGGGAAACGAGCGCGACTTCAGTCCTGAGAGGAAAACGACTCGGCGATTTCAATCGCCTTGAGTCTTTCCCCTTTCGGGTTGGAGGGGTATGGTTGCCCCTCCGATGAGGTATGGTTGCCTCAGTCTCCCTTGCGGGGTAATGTTCGTGCAGACCTGGTTATAAAGGCTTGTTAGACCTGCGACACTGTTTCAGTGACTTTAAAACTGTTTAATCGCAGGTGACAGAGCGGAAAACTGGCGGATCATTCGCCGGTGTCGTGACCTAAATAACGTCTCCTCTTGCGAGGGGTCTGGTCAGCATAGCTTGCTCGATTTCTCTTACAAGCGAGCGTGGCTTTAGCCCGCTCGTTACTGACCACTTTTAAATACTCGTGCAGGCGAAAGACTGCAAGAGCCGATCGCCAAACCGCAAAAATCAAAATTTTGTGATTAGGTAATTGATAATGGGTAATTGGCAATTGGTCAAGGCCTTTATCCCCAACTCGCACTCCTGATTGCCAATTACCAATTATTATCTCAAGAACCGGAGTTTGAGCGCAAATCGCCGATGAGTTCCGCCAGTTGGTCGCTATTAGCTTTGTAAACCTCGTTGCAGAAATGGCACGTAGCCTCAGCCCCCCCATCTTTTTCAATCATGTCTTGGAGTTCCGCTTCGCCCAACATTTTCAGAGCTCCCAAAACTCGATCGAACGAACAGCCACAGTCAAAGCGCACCATCTGAGTTTCCGGGAAAATTTCCAGGCCCATATCTCCCAGTAACTCTTCGAGAATCTGGTGCAGCGTTTTGCCCGATCGCAGCAGCGGCGTAAAGCCTGACAATTGAGCAACTCTAGATTCTAAAGTTTGCACCAATTTTTCGTCCGTTGCCGCCTTCGGCAGAACCTGCAACAGCACACCCCCAGACGCTTCTACCCCGCCCGCCCCCACAAACACCCCCAAAACCAGAGCCGAAGGCGTTTGCTCGGAGGTTGCCAAATAGTGAGTCAGATCGTCGCCAATTTCGCCGGAAACCAATTCCACCGTACTTGAATAAGGGAAGCCGTATCCAACGTCCCGCACCACGTACAAATACCCGTCACCTATTGCCCCGCCGACATCGAGTTTGCCTTTAGCATTGGGCGGCAGTTCCACTTCGGGATTATCCACATAACCTCGAACTGTTCCATCAAGTCCTGCATCAACCAGAAGCCCGCCCAGTGGCCCATCTCCTTTGATGCGAATGTTGACCCTCGATTCGGGCCGCTTCATGCTGGAGGCGAGTAACAGCCCTGCTGACATCGTGCGGCCGAGGGCGGCTGTAGCCACGTAGGAGAGCTTGTGCCGCTGTCTTGCTTCTTCGGTGAGGCGGGTGGAAATGACGGCTACAGCGCGAATTCCGCCCTCTGCGGCTGTAGCGCGAATTAATTGATCGGCCATGAAAAACCTTACTTTGTCTTTTGATACCTTCTCGAACTATTTTAGAAGTTCTTGAAGGTTGTGGCAGCAGAGAGCAGCAGTTGACTCGGCGGGCCTGGGAGTGCGATCGAACTTGTTTTAACTATCAAAGCAATAATATTACATTTCGCAATTTATGTTTATAAAATTTAAAGTTTTTTTGAACAAATAAAACTCCAAGCCGTGTATGCTTTGCTACATAGAAAGACAAAAAGAGTATATTTACAGAATTTCGCGCATTGATGTGTAGCGTCAGTTTTTATCCCAACGTATCTGCATCTATCTGCGCCTGTCTGCGGTAAATTTTTACTTTTTAGTTAATTTTTCGATGGCGATTCGGGTTTACTGCTAAATAATCATGAGGATATATGAATAAAATTCAAGACGTTTTATTGCCTCTGGAAAAGCCCTTTGAAATTAATCCCGAATTAACAAAAACCGATTTATTAACGTCAGGAAATTTACTAACTTCAAGCAGCATTACCGACAGTTCCAACAGCATTCCCGTTCCACTTTTACAAACATCCACTGTCAATTTTTTAATCCCCCAAAAAGTTGAAGATGCCAATAGTTTTGAACAATTTTTAACACAACCGCAACTCTTGGGTGCAGCCCCAAAGGCCTCGCCCTCAGCCTCCGCAAGCAGCGACATCTTAACCGGCGAAAAAGTAGAAACACAAGCTGACCGCACCGTTTGGAGCCAACTCCTCGGCGCATCCACCCCCGAACGGCAGGCAAAAAATAGCACTTTGCCAGCCGGAGTTTTCCAAGTCGGTGCTAGCGGACAAGTCAGTGCAGACTACCTGTTTGATGGAGGATACTACCAAGGGGAACTGGCTATTTTCAGCATGAAGGGGATGGAAACCTTAATCCCCGGTTCAAAACCCTTCATCCTAGAGGCATTCCGCAGAGTTCTCACCAATTCCACGTTAGGTCGCGTTGTAATCCGCGACTCTACCGAAGGCGCCAAATTCAGCGGTTCAATGCCAGGAGAATTTAATTGGGGTTCGGGGCCATACACCGGCCTCAAAAACTTCACCATGACCCCAGGTGACACCTTCGCGGTCATGGTGATTCCCAATGGCACAATACAAATATCTTACGCCACCCAATTGCTGTGGAATTTATTCCCCGAACGCCGCCCTTTATTCTCCGTCTCCCCAACTAATTCCACCAACAGCGGCTACCAGCTAGCACTCGCCGACGTTACAGGTTCGGGCAATACCTTTGCCATTGAAGACGAGCCGGCGGCCCAAACAGACCGCGACTACAATGATATTATCGTCAGCTTTATCGGCGCGAGTGGCAACGCCACCCCAATCGGCAGTGTCATCAACCCAGCCAGAGAATGGCGCACCACCCCTCTGGGACAGCAAATTATCAGCTACGCTAACAGCTTAGTTCCCAACGATACAACACCGCCCGCGATCGCCGCCACCTTAACCAACGATACCGGAACATCCAACAGCGATCGCATTACAAACAATCCTACGATCGGCGGTACCGTCACCGACAGCAGCAGCATAGCCAGCTTCCGTGCCGGTTTCGACGACACTCCCATTGCCGAATTCGCCGACATCACCCCCCTCCTCAACAGCAGCGGCAGCTTCACCCTCAGTCGCACCCAACTCGAAACCATCCGCCGCAACCCCCTCAGAGATGGCATCCACACCCTCCGCCTGATTGCCACCGACTCCCGTGGCAACACATCAAACACTTTCAGCCTCAACTTCACCCTCGACACCGCCGCACCCCAAACCACCCTGCTGACGCCAATTTCCGGAGGCAACCACAGCAGTACAGCCCGACTCATCGGTACGGCAACCGACACCGGGACAAATCTGTCCAACCTGCAATACTCCGTCGATGGTGGCAGCCTTAATACCCTGAACCCAGACACCAGCGGTAAGTTCGACGACTCGCCTCCGAACTCGCCCCTAGCTACCGGCAGCCACACTGCGGTTCTAGAAGCAACAGACACCAGCGGCAACCAAACATCTCAAAACATCAACTTCCAAGTCACTAACAGCTTTACCGTCGCCCCCCCACAAACAACAGGTTGGGCAGCAACATCAACAGACACCGTACTCCTGGCCGAACGCAACAGCAAACTCGTCCAAGCCGTAGTACCCGTGCAATTAGGGCAAACCACAGGCAGCCGCACCCTGCGGTTCCAACTCAAAGCCGACTTCGACAAAACAGATACAGCTTCAGCAATTGAAGACTTGTTCCAAATTTACCTCGTTTCCCCAAACGACCCCAACCAAACCCTACTCGACGGAGGTACCCCCGGAACCCCGCTGTTTTCCCTAATCGGCAGCAAAGCCGAATTCGTACCTGGACGAGTGCGGTACAGCGGCGACACCGTAGAAATCGATTTGAGCAGTTTGAAAAACAGCAGCAGCGGTAATCTGCTGTTCAGATTGACCGACAGCGACACCGATACTGGCAGTACCGTAGAAGTCAAGAACCTCACCAACACCGTCGATGAAGAAGGTACAGCCAGCCCAGTCTTTCTGCCAGCGCAGAACAAAACTGCCAGCGGCGGCAGTCTCAATACCGACAACCTGACAGCAGCCCCCAATTTAAAAGTAAATTTCAGTCAGGTACAGTTTGACCCCGCCACCGGCAACTACAAAGCATCAGTACAGGTACAAAATACTGGCAGCCCCGTCAGCCGCAGCGTGGCGGTAGTTTTCCCCGATTTGCCAGCCGCAGTAACCCTGCAAAATCCCGACGGTACCGACAGCAGCGGCAAACCCTACATCAATTTGCGCGGTGCTATTCCTGCTGGGGGATTGGATACTGGGGCTATTTCAGATGCTGTAGAATTAGTCATCAGCAATCCCAACTTTCAGAAATTTTCCCTCACGGCTACCGCCATTGCCGGTGTCGCCAATCAAGCTCCAAACTTGGCTGCAATCGAGTCCATCGACGTTAAAATCGGAGAAACTTTCAAGCTGCCCCTCACCGCAACCGACTCCGACGGCGACCCCATCAGCTTTGCCGTCAAATCGTCCGCTTCCTTACCCACGGGGAAAATCACCGGCAACGGCACCCTAGAAATTTCTCCCACTCCCGAAGAAATCGGAACCTACAACTTTACGGTAGTCGCTAGCGACGGAGTTTTAGAAACAACTCGACCTGTTACAGTTAACGTTACCCCTTCGACTGCCGGCCTCACTCGCATTTCAGGAGTAATTCAAAACACCAACCAGCAACCCTTAGAAGGTGTGTTGGTGGGACTCGGCGCCTTGCGGGCAATAACAGCAGCCGACGGTTCCTTTGAAATTCTGCGGCTGGAATTTCCCGGTTTGGCGGAACTCGGACTTCCCGAATTAGTGCCGCCAGATACCCTGCAAATTTACGGCGACGGCATTACAGGCGAAGACAACTACCCCTACATTGCCGAAAAACTGCCGTTGTTATTGGAACACGAAGTTTACTCCAACGTTAACAACGTCATCTCCCGTCCGATTTACCTGCCGCCGATCGACACCGCCAACGGCAAAATTATCAACCCAGCCGCCGACACCACCGTCACCACCGCAGCCATTCCCAAAGCATCGGTATTTGTCAAAGCCGGTTCCCTCCAAGATGCTGAAGGCAACCCCTACACCGAAAACCTCAGCATCACCGAAGTCCCCACAGAATTAACCCCCGCCGCCCTGCCGCCCAACCTGCATACCGACTTGGTAGTCACCATTCAGCCGGGGGATATGGTGTTTAGCACCCCTGCCCCCCTCTCCTTGCCCAACCGCGCGGGATACGCACCGGACAGCACGATGGACTTGTGGTCGATTAACCCCACCACAGGCGACTTCGACAATGTAGGCACCGGTAAAGTCACTGCTGACGGGAGTGCAATAGAAACTGTTTCAGGCGGCATCCGCAACAGCAGTTGGCACTTCTTCGCCCCCCCAGCACCTTCGCCCAGAAATCCGGGTCAAGACCCCCGCAATCCCAAAGACAAGTGCAACGAATGCAAAGCAAAAGGCGGCTTAACCTCTGAAGTAGAAATGCACTCCGGGGCAGTCATCGAAACCCACGACCTCGTACCTTACCAGTCAATGGGAGAAACCCGCAGCTTAACTCTAACCTACGATTCTCTCAGAGCAGACCCCAGACAGATCGTCCACTTCGGCTACAATAACGCGCCCGCCGATACAGCGCAAAAATTAGTAGCTAAATTAACCGTAGAAGGAGAAAAATTTCAGTATCAAGTACCCGGATATTCCGGCAATCAATACGGTTTAACGGGAGGCGAACACTTCTGGTCAATGCCTAATAATGGAGGTACAATTGATGCCGCCCTGCAAGTCGATATGAGTGCCTTGCCTTCGGGTCAGTACGACTATACTATTAACAGCGGCATCCGCCGATTTACGGGTACTATTTTTGCGGGTTCTTCAACCGACACGAAGGATAAGTTAGTTTCAGTCAACACAATTAACAGTCCTTTCGGCAGCGGTTGGGGAATAGCTGGATGGCAGGAATTAGTAGAAAATTCCGACTCTTCATTATTGTTAATTGACGGTGACGGCAGCGAATTGGTATTCGATAAATCCACACTAGCAGGGGAAGAGTATGTATCTCCTCCAGGGGATTTCTCCAAATTAGAGAAACTGACAGACGGCACGTTTACCCGCACCTTAACTGACAAAACTGTTTATAGTTTCAATGCCGACAAGCGTCTGGTTTCGGTTAAAGAAGCCAACGGCGACGAAACCAAATATACTTACAATTCATCCGGTGAGTTGTCCCAAATCATCGACGTAGCTGGGTTGATTACCAAGTTGACCTATGCGAATGGCAAAGTAAGTCAAATAGAAGACCCGGCTGGACGGTTGACGAAGTTAGAATACGACGCTGCCGGCAACTTGCAAAAGATTGTTGACCCCGATACCAAAGCGCGGACGTTTAGCTACGACAGCGAACGTCACATCACAAAAGAAGTAGACAAACGGGGATTTTCAGAACAAACATTATACGACTTTGCAGGTAGGGCAACGGGAGGAATTCGTAAAGACGGTTCGCAGTTGCAGGTGGCACCCGTACAGGTACAAGGACTTTATCGGAAGGAGGATACAACTAATCCTTTGAATGCGCCTGTAGCTCAACCTTTAGGTGCGGTAGAAGCAAGTTATGCTGATGGTAGCGGTGGCGTAGTTACTCAGATTCTCGACCAAACAGGTCAAGTTGTTTCGGCAAAAGATGGAGGGGGAAATCAACCTACCTTTGAGCGAAATCAGAATTTCTTAGTGACCAAAAGAACCGACGCGCGGGGCAATACTACCTCTTACGAGTACGATGCTAAGGGCAATGTCAAAAGCATTTCGGATTCCCTTTCCGGTACGCCTCAAACAGGTTCAAATAACAACGACGATCAGTTGTTTGCTGCTAAGACTTACTACCCAGTTGAGGCATCTTCTAGTGTAGCAACAATTAAAGATGTCAATGATGATGGAATTCCTGATATTATTACTGCCAATCGTTATAGTAATAATGTATCGGTGCTACCTGGAAATGGCGACGGTACTTTTACTCCTCCAACAAATTACCCTGTGGCAAACCAGCCAACATCTGTAGCTTTAGGGGATGTAAATGGAGACGGCAAAAACGATATCGTTACTGCCAATTTTTATGGGGTACGAATCCCGATAGCGGTACAGTATCAGTATTATTGGGCGATGGCAATGGTAATTTCGGTACTCCAACCAATTATACAGTAGGTTATGGGGCAGTATCCGTAGCTGTGGGAGATCTCAATAAGGATGGCCAGAATGATATCGTTACGGCCAGTGATTCTAGCAAAAATATATCAGTGCTTTTGGGCAACAGCAGCGGCTCTTTTTCCCGAACCGATATAACGCTAAATTATCGACCAGAAACCGTAATTTTGAATGATTTAGATAAGGATGGCAACTTAGATATTATTAGTGCAAGTCGCTATGACACCAATTATTCAACTGGTGGGGTGTCAGTATTATTGGGTAATGGTAATGGCACTTTTGCTGCTGAAAATAATTACATGGCTGGTTCTAGGCCAGGGGGCGTAGCTGTAGGAGATATCAATAAAGATAGCAGAAATGATATCGTTACGGCTAGTTCAGGTAGCGGAGAATCTGTTGCATCTGTATTATTGGGTAACAGCAATGGTTCTTTCGCTGTGGCAACTAATTACCCACTTAGGTCTAATATTTATCCTGAATCTGTAGCTATAGGGGACTTGGATTTAGATGATGATTTAGATGTCGTTGTTTCCGGCAGCGGTTACGGTTACGAGAGTGTCATGTTAAATAATGGCAGTGGTATCTTAGCAAGTCCCGCTGATAATTATGCCAATGGTAACGCATATCAGCCATCTGTGGCATTAGAAGACCTTGACTTAGATGGTGACTTAGATATGGTCTTGGTTAGTGGTTATAACGGCGTTTCTGTAAGTCTCAATAATACTGTGAGAAACGAACAGGGAGGGGGTACTGGCAAACGCAGCTTTACTTACGATAATGTTTTCAATCAAGTAACCGGCGAAACTGATGAATTAGGCCGCCAAACTCTTTACGAAATTGACTCGCTTACTGGTAACAGAATAAAAGTGACAAACGTAGTAGGCGCTGTTGGCGACAGCGATGATGTTGTTACTAGCTATACCTACACAAATAAAAATTTAATTGACATTGAAACTGACCCCAACGGACGGGTGACAGATTACGATTATAACGATAAAGACCAGTTGGTGAAGATTACTGTTGCTAAGGGGACTGTTGATGAAGCGGTGCAGCAGTTTGAGTACGATGCTGCGGGGAATCAAAAGGCAGTTATTGATGAAAATGGCATCCGCACTGAGTATGAATATGATGCGATGAATCTGTTGAAAAAGACGACGTTTGCTAAAGCGACTCTTGATGAAGCAACGCAGCAGTTTGAATATGATGGCGATGGAAATCAGACGGCGGTAATTGATGAGAAGGGCAACCGTAGCGAGTCTGAGTACAATATCATGAATCAGCTCGTTAAAGTAAAAGCTCCTGACCCGGATGGTAGCGGGCCGTTGAGTTCGCCGGTAACGAGTTACGAGTATGATAAGAATGGGAATCAGGTGTTGATGGTTGACCCGTTGGGAAGGAAAACCGAGTATCGGTATGACAGTCGGAATCGGTTGGTGGAGACGGTGAATCCTGACGGTACGGCAGAGAAGATGCGGTATGATTCTGATAATAATCAGACGGCGAGCTTTGATGCAAAAGGCAACCGAACTAACAAGGTTTATGATGCGCGCGGCAGGTTAATTCGAGAGGTCGATCCTAGTGAGAAAGTTACTCGTTTTGAGTATGACGCGGCTAATCAAATGGTGGCTCAAGTTGATGCTAATAATAACCGGACTGAGTACAAGTATGATTCGTTGGGAAGGCGCACGGATGTTACTCAAGCGGCACAGACTACTATTGCTAGTACGAGCAAAACTGAGTACGATAAGGTTGGGAATGTTACTGCTGAAATTGATGCTAACACTAACAAAACTCAATACGTTTACGATGCTCTGAATCGTCAAACTCAAATCACAGATCCACTCAATAATGTCACAACATCCGAGTACAATAAAGGTGGCACTCTCAAATCAGTTACTGACCCGCTACTTCGCAAGACTTCCTTTACCTACGATGCTTTAAACCGCCAAAAAACTGTCATTGACCCCAAACTCAACAATACCACCTACACTTACGACAAAGCCGGCAATCGAACTAAAATTACTGACGCTCTCAACCACTCCACCGAATTCACCTACGACAATCTCAACCGCCAAACCGACACCAAAGATCCTCTCAATCATACCACAAAATCCACCTACGACGCTAACAGCAACCTCCTCACATTCACCAACGAAGTGGGAGACAAAACCGAATATACTTACGACACAAAAGACCGAACTACTTCCGTCACCGACCCCATCGGCAACAAAGTGTCTACAGAATACGATGCTAACGGTAATGTTAGTGCTGTCGCAGACGGTTTGGGCAACACCACTCGCTACGGTTACGATGCTTTAAACCGTCAAACAACAGTCACAGATGCTCTCAACAAAACTACAACTACAGCTTACGATAGTGTTGGCAATGTCAGTTCCCTCACCGACCCTTCAAACAACAAAACAACCTTCGCCTACGATGAATTAAATCGACTCAAAACTGAAACGAATCAACCGCTAAACCGAACTCGCAGCTACACCTACGATTCGGTAGGTAATTTAATAACATCTAAAGACGGAAATAACCGCACTCGCAAGTTTGTTTACGACAAACTCAACCGTTCAACAGAGGAACAGTGGCTGAATTCAGCTAACACTTCTATTCGGACGATTACTTCAAGCTACGATGCAGCAGGTCAGCTTAAAACTATTAGCGACCCCGATGCAACTTATGCTTTGACTTACGATTTGGCTGGCAATTTGGAAACTGTTGACAATGCGGGAGCTCCGAACGTGCCAAATGTGTTGTTGAAGTACGCATACAATCAGGTTAATCGTCCGATTTCTGTGACGGATACAATTAACGGTCAATTGCGGGGAACGAAGTCTTTTACTTATGATGATGGGAACCGAGTAACTCGGATTACTCAAAGCGGAAATGGGGTAAGTTCCAAGCGGGTTGATATGAATTATGATGCTGCGGGTAAAACTAAGGATGTTACTCGTTACAGCGATTTGAATGGGACGGGTTTGGTGGCAAAAAGCGAGTATGTTTATGACAGTGTGGGTCGTTTAACTCGGTTGAGTCACGGTAAGGGGGATGTGACGTTAGCTAATTATGCTTGGACTTACGATTTTGCCAATCGAGTGACTGGATTTACTTCGCCGGATGGTAGTACCAATTACAGTTATGACAAGCGAGACCAGTTGACTGGTGCAGATTACAGTTCTCAGAGTGATGAGAGTTACAGTTACGATGATAATGGGAGTCGAACTAATTCTGGATATCAAACTGGAAGTAACAATCAGTTACAGTCGGATGCTGTTTACAATTACGAGTACGATGGTGAGGGGAATCTCACGAAGCGGACTGATGTTGTTACGGGTGAGGTGACTGAGTACAGTTGGGATTATCGGAACCGTTTAACTCAGGTTGTGGGTAAGAATGGTAGCGGTTCTGTAATTAAGTCGGCTCAGTATAGTTATGATGGTTTGAATCGCCGCATTGTTAAAGAAGTTGATGCGGATGGTGCTGGCAGTGCAGCGCCTCAAGTTGAGCGTTTGGTTTACGACGGACAGCATATTGCTTTGACTTTTGATGGTGCTGGTTCTCAAACGCACCGTTATTTGCACGGTGTGGAAACTGACCAGATTTTGGCGGATGAAAGTGCTGGCGGTAGCGTGTTGTGGCCGCTGACGGATAATTTGGGAACGGTGCGGGATTTGGTTGATTCTAATGGGGCGATTCAGAATCGGATTGGTTATGATAGTTTTGGGAAGGTGAGGAGTCAAACTAATCCGAGTGTGGGTTTCCGGTTTGGTTTTACGGGGCGGGAGTTGGATGCTGAAACGGGGAATTATTATTACAATTCGAGGTATTATGACCCGCAGGTGGGGAGGTTTATTAGTGAGGATACTATTGGATTTGGGGGTGGAGATGCTAATCTTTATCGGTATGTGGGGAATAGTCCTACTAATTATACCGATCCGTCGGGAGAACAGGTTCCTGTAGCGATACCTTTGCCTGCACCGGCTTTGCCTCTACCGCCTTTGGGTGGTCTTCTCCAGCGTGTGCCTGGTTTGGGTATATTGCTTGCACCTCCTGGTGGTGGTGGGTTGCTGAATCCTCTTCCTGCTGGTCAGGACGATCGACTGTTTGAGGAAAGACTGCGGAGAGGGTTGATTCAGCCACAGGGACAAACTCAGCCTACTCCACCGCTTAAGACACCTCCTAAGCGACCCGATCAGACAGCCCCTGCACCAGCCCCCGCGTCAGCGCCAAAGTCAGCCTCTCCAACTAGAACACCCAAAAAGAAAGGTAGCAATTGTCCAACCTGTGACGATCCCCCATTCAGCTCATATGATAAGTGTAGTGATTTGGTGACAAATGATTTGCCTTTTGGAGGGTATAAAGATACAACTATTAACTCTGCTGTTCAAGCTATGCAGAACTTTAGAGGAAAGCATCCTCTGATCAAAGATTATAGAGAGCTTGAGCGTCAAGAGGGAAAAGGCGACCCAGCGGATAAGTTTAAATGTAAAAATCCTACAGGTTCTAATCATTACAACGTTTACATCAAAGACCTTCTCCCAAAGAAAAGTGCTGGCTCTATAGCTGAATGTAAATGTTGTAAAGAAGGAAATCCTCCCGACTTAGTAAACCGATTTGCTATTCTGAACATTAAAGATAAAGCAGGTAATAAATATTACAATCGAGGGTTCTAATGAACAAATTAGAGTATTGGTTCCTAGATACTGCTGTTACAGAAATGATTGGTTTCAGTTGGATTGTTCCTGATGAGCAATACGGATACCTGGCCATCAATCGCGCACCCCTCAATCTCACCGTAGCCGAAATTACTGATGTATTAAATGGTCTCTTTCAAAAAGGAGATTTGCTAGCAATTACTCCGTCAGATTTGGATGAGTACGGCGTCAATAGAGGTTTTATCCCTTCAAAATCTGAAATTGACTTGGCTATTCACCAAAAAATAAATCTCTTCTACTTTTTGACAAGTCAAGGAGGGAACAAATGGGAATCTGTCTCTCATCCTAATTGGAATTTGTATTGGACAGGATATAATGGTTTCCTTAGCTGCGCTGACCGTAAATTATTAGAAGCATATTTAGCCTTGTACCATTTAATAGATCGTGGAAATACCCGTACCTATATTATTCCTGGCACAGAATCATGGGAAATATTGACTCCTTGGCAAGCTACTTATTGGAAAACACTTCCTATTGGTTACGAAGTTCGGTATGAAAGTAGAAGCGTTGAATTTGATGAAGCTGCTAAGCGCGATCCTAAGTTAATTGAACGAGAAAAACAAGCAAATAACTGGTATTCTAGCACTAGAATATGGTATACAAACTACTTTAAGCAGTGTGAAGCAGAACTTAACTATTCCACAGCATTAGCAAAAAGTCCGAATCTCAAAATCGAATACTTGATGCTTAAGTTTGTAATATGCAAATGGGAGGCACTAATCAGTTTTGCACACTCAGAGCATCTATCTCAGGCTGAAGTAGTGCTTGCAGCAGATTCCCTGTTTCAGAGAGGTGACATTAAAGCAATGGTGTTTGACGATGAATACGACACCGAACCAGCTTCAGATGTTGTCTTAACCAGGGCAGGAATTCAAGACCACTTAATTGGAAGACTTGTAGCAAGCTACTATTTAACTCCTCAAGGTGGTGCTAGATGGGAAGCAATGGCTCACCCTGATTGGAATAAGTTTTTTATTGTGAATTTTCGTGGGGCGTTCCCTTATTATGAATATGGAATTCTCAGTACCCAGAGAGAAATTATAGAGCAATTGTTGAGTTTAGACAACTTGATTTTTAAGGAGCGACACATCCCAGGAACCGAAAAATGGAATGTCCTCAAACCCTGGGAAGCAACTTATTGGAAGACTTTACCGCAAGGCTATCACGTTAGTTGTGAATTTCAGCACAATGATTCGTACCTAGATTACCAAAAAGAAGGAGCCAGCCCTGAGTTAATTGAGGAACACGAGCAAGTAATGAAATGGTACGAAAACATGAAAAAATGGTATACAGACCCTTCCTTTGACTAGACTTTAACTATTTTACTTAATTGGTAAATTTTAGAGATGTGTCAATTTATCTCAACGTCTGCTAACATTTACTTAACCATCAAATCTGGATTAAAACTTCTACATAAAAATATCAAAGTATTTTACCTTTGTACGGTCAAATTGCGATCGCTTGGAATTCCCCAATGACCTCCTCAATCTCCATTATCACCACCACCTACAACCGAGAACAATACCTCAGCGCCGCCATAGAAAGCGTTCTCGCCCAAACCTACCCCAACTTTGAACTGATAATTTGGGACGACGGTTCCACCGACTCCAGTCTCACTATCGCCCGCAAATACGCAAAGCAAGACGCGCGAATTCAAGTAATAGCCGCCCCCCACCAAGGCAGAGGAATTGCTCTCAAAGCTGCTCATACACTGTGCAAAGGAACATATATCGGCTGGGTAGACAGCGACGACTTGCTCGCACCCACCGCCCTCGAAGAAACCGCAGCCGTATTAGACGCACAACCTGAAATCGGAATAGTCTACACCGATTGTCTAACGATCGATGAAAAAACTCAAGTAAAAGGACTAGGACACCGCAGCCAAATACCCTACTCTCCTGACAGGCTGTTAGTAGACTTTATGACTTTCCACTTTCGCTTATTTCGCCACCAATTATACGATCGCATAGGTGGCATCAACTCCGAATTCAACCGCGCTGAAGATTACGACTTTTGCCTGCGACTCTCAGAGATCGCTCAATTCTATCACCTCAACAAACCCCTTTACTACTACCGACAACATTCGCTGCATACAGTTCAACAGCAACTCGACCAAATTCTTGAATCTCAGTCAGCTATTGCACAAGCGCTTCAAAGACGTGGATTGAGCGACAGATTTGAATTAGAAGTAGATATCGTCAGTCGATTTTTTCTGTACAAACGCCAGCAAAAAGAAACAAGTTAAGCAGGCCTAAGTTATTTTTAGTTAGTATAAAGTGCAACGTGCATCGCCCTTATCATCAATTCTTCAATCCCAAATCTAAAATCTAAAATCCCAAATCTAAAATCCTATGACTCCCATCTCAATTGTCATGACTGTCTACAACCGAGAACGTTACCTTAAAGCCGCCATAGAAAGCGTTCTCGCCCAAACTTACCCCAACTTTGAACTCTTAATTTGGGACGACGGTTCCACAGATAACTCTCTCAATATAGCCCGCAGCTACGCCAAACTAGACCCCAGAATCAAAGCCCTCGCCGCCGAACACCGAGGTTCGGGCTATTCCCTAATGGCCGCCATTAGAGAAGCCACATTTCCTTACTTTGGCTGCGTGGATAGCGACGATTTGCTCGCCCCCAAAGCACTAGCAGAAACAGTTCCTATTTTAGATGCAAATCCTCAAGTAGGAGTTGTTTATACCAACTATTTACTCATCGACGAAAACGACTGCATTGGCGGCGAAGGCCCTCTCTGCAAAATCCCCTATTCGCCAGAGCAACTGTTAGTAGATCCGATCGTTTTTCACTTTCGCTTAATCCGCCGTTCGGCTTACAATAATTGTGGCGGTGTTGACCCAAAATTTGCCAGTGCTGTCGATTACGAATTGTGCCTGCGGCTGAGCGAAGTTACAGAAATTAGAAAAATCGACAAACCGCTTTATTATTACCGCATCCACCAGCAAACCGTTTCTCGCCAGCGTCGGGCAGAGCAAATATTATTATGCCGCACCGCTGTCGAACAGGCGCTTCAACGTCGCGGACTTGCTGACAAATTGGAGTTAGGAGTAGAACTTCTCGGTCAATTTCGCTTGCGACCGAAGCAAGTTAATGATAAAATAGATAGGAGCAACTTTTCGCTCGCGGATGCTAATTCACCCAACAGCCAGTCAAGCATTTTTTTTGGCGCGAAGGCTCATTCACCCAGCAACAAATCGATCGTATCAAGTCCGATTTTTGTAATAGGAGCCGAACGTTCTGGGACAACTCTCCTGCGTTTAATGCTAACAGCGCATCCAGCTATCTGCATTCCCCCTGAAAGTCTGTTCTTTGTTGCCCTAGAGTCAAAATACGGTGCTGCCAAAGACTTGCTGCCTCAAATCGAAGATTTTTTTAATGACCTTTACAACAACAATTTTCACAGGTTTTGCGAGTGGAATGTTGACCCACAGCTTTTATTAGATAACTTAACAAATAACAAGCAATTGAGTTACGCTCAAGCAGTTTTTACAGTTTATCAAACTTACCGCCAGCAGTTTGACCCGACAGCTTCGATTTGGGGAGACAAAAATCCTTTTCACATTTATCAATTAGGAAAAATCAGGAGATATTTTCCGGGAGTTAAGGTGGTTTTGATTGTGCGAGATTTTCGGGCTTGTTACAGTTCTATCAAAAAATTAGTAGCAAAAGAGCAAGAAAGGGGGGAAGTGTGGCCGGGGATAAAAACAGTAGCGGGACTGACGCACCAGTGGAATCAAGTTGTGAAAATTATCGAAAAATACCATCAAAAATGGGAACAATTTTATTTAGTTTATTATGAAGATTTGGTGAGGGAGCCGTCAGCACAGTTAGCAAAAATTTGCCAGTGGATCGGGGTAGATTTTCAGGAGTCAATGCTGGAATTTTATCAACAAAATGCTGCGTTAGGTTTAGTTCCGCCTAGCCAAATGGTGTGGCATCCAAATACTTTAGAACCAGTTGGGGTAAAGGGAATTAATGCTTGGCAAGATGAGTTGAGTTTTTCAGAGGTGGAAACTATTGAGTTGATGAATTGGAAAAACTTGGAAAAGCTTGGATATAAATGTACTTCATTATTTTAGCAGGCAAGTTGCTGAGCGATTTTTCTCAATTCGGGTGCTCTACTGTTCCTTCTTTGATCGCACAAATTGCCGGTGAATATACAAAGTTAAAACAATTAATCAAAGTTTATATTTCCCCTAACCTGACGATTACCTAACCTTTACCTTGGCCGGTTAGAGTCAGAGGCGTAGGTCTCAGACAAATGTTTTTTAGCTGGAAATAACGGATATGTCACCAACATCCAAAGCACTTTTAGCGGAAATCCAGCATAACACAGGAGCGAGTCGAAACTTGCATTTTTATGCCAAGGGGGAAACCATTCCTATGATGTCGCAAGGCCTTTGGCGAGTGTGTCAAGGTCTAGCACAACTGAGTACGCTTTATCCAAGCGGGGAAGAAGGACTTTTGGGTTGGGTTGGGCCTTCGATGTGCTTCGGTTTGTGGTTGACAAGCTTGCAGACTTACCGAGCTACGGCGACATCAGATATTTATTTGATGTGGTATTCTATGGTGGAAATCGAAGCTTCTCCTCAATTGGCTCACGAGTTGCTGCCTCAAATGGTACGGCGGCTGCGGCAAATGGAAGCAATTTTAGCGATCGCCGGACAGCGACGAGTAGATGACCGTTTGTATCAGCTATTGCTATTATTGCAACAGGAATTCGGTCAGCCTGTGGTTGATGGAACTCGTTTGAATATCCGCTTGACACATCAAGATATTGCTAATGCGATTTGCACGACGCGGGTAACAGTAACTCGAATGTTGGGAAAATTGCAGCAGCAAGGGTTAATCAGTCGAGATGGCGATCGGCATTTAATTCTTAACAAAGGTGTTTTTGCGTCCCGGTCGGATTTGTTTGGCTGCAACCCTCAATCAGTGTAGAACCGACAGCAATTTGCCTTTCCACTTTTTTGCATCTACATAAAGTCTTCCAGTATTAGCTATCAAATCTCTGTACATGAGAATTTTTTGTCTGGCTCTTCCTCTCCCTATCTACAGCCATACCTTTGCAGTTGGAAAAGATATAATTGAGCGGTGCATCTATTTAGGACTAAACTCAATGGCTAACTCAACTCAAGAAACACCGCAACCAGACAAAAAAGAATTAACTGAGATCACAGCTAAACCTCAAGAACAACAAGAAGAACCCCCCAATAAAGGTGACGGGCGGAAATAGTCGATCGTTAGTTTTTATCAGCTATTACTCGTTACCAGGATCTGCCTGGTAAGGCAGATCCGGAGGCTCCGCCTCCAATTTGCCCCAGCAAGAATCGAGGCAGAGCCTGTGGGTATTAGTGTCCAGGCTCTGCCTGGGAAACAGTTAATCGAGTGTGTTTACTATTGACAAATTATTCGGGTTGTGCAGTGCCGTTGTTCGATCGCAACTTCGGCTTTCCCGGCTTTCCACGGAGACCGTTTAAAGAAACCACATCAGCCTCAGAACTCTCCCTCGCCACCCGAATCAGCAACCCCGACAACAACAAACTTGCCAACATCGAAGAACCCCCGTAACTAAAAAACGGCAGCGGCAAACCCGTAGTCGGCAAAACCCCCGTCGCCACCCCAATATTCAGCAGCGACTGTCCCACCATCACCACCATCACCCCAATCGCCACCAACTGACTCTCACTATTTCGAGCCTTCATCGCTACCCTCAACGCCACAGTAGAGTAAGCCGCCAACATCAGCAACAGGGAGAAACCTCCCACCAAGCCAAACTCCTCAGCAAACACAGCAAAAATAAAATCGCTGTACTGAATCGGCAAATAAAATAACTTTTGCTGCGACATCCCCAAACCAACGCCCCAAATGCCCCCTGAACCGACAGCCAGGAGACTTTGAATCAACTGATAGCCGTCTTGCATCGGATCAGCCCAAGGATTGAGAAAAGACATAATCCGGCGGCGCTGATATTCCCTCAAACTAATACTTAAAACGGCTAAAAGCATTCCCCCCATAGCCGTTGCACCCAACTGCAAGTAAGGCAAGCCCGCCGCCAAAGCCACCAACCACAAAGTCATCCCGCACAAAGCCGTGGTACTTAAATTTGGCTGCAACAAAATTCCCAAAAGCATTGCACCGAAAATTAACAGCCAAGTTAAGCGAACTTTATTCGTCAACCGGGACCAGTTGCCGAAAATGCGGGCGCTTTGGAGAACGAAAAACGGCTTGATCAACTCAGAAGGTTGAATAATCGGAACCGGGCCCAGAGATATCCAGCGAGTCGCCCCGTTGATTGTGGTTCCCACCCCCGGAACCAAGGTCAGCCACAGCAATCCCAGCAGCAACAGGACGCCTAACTGAGCTGTTTTCAGCAGGTACCGTAGGGGGGAGTATACCATCAAGTTAAAACCTGCCAGCCCGATCGCCACTGCGATTAGCTGTCGTTTAAAATAATAAAGGCCGTCTCCAAGTTCATAATTTGCAATGGGATAGGAAGCCGAAAACAATGCTGTCAGCCCGACAAACAGCCACAGAAAAGTCAGCCACCTCAGCCACCGAGCCTCAGCGGCCCATTGAGACGCGCTGGGGTCAAGAAATGGAATCAAGCGTCGAATGTCATTAGCCATAGGATTTTAGAATGCTCTCAATAAACTCTAACAAAGATGGCTAAAGTACCAGATTGGTTAATTTACGCATTAATCTGTTCGCTATTATATGGTTTGTGGGGATTTTTTGGCAATTTAGCGACTAAATATATTGACTACAAAACTGCTTTTGTTTATGAAGCAATTGGCGCTATTTTAACTACTTTATTTATTATTATCAAAACTAATAATTTTAGTTTTGAGGGAGATGTTAGGGGAATTTTGTTTGCCATGTTAGTTGGCGTTGCTGGCACTGTGGCCTCATTAGTATTTTTTATAGCCCTTGGCAAAGGTGAAGTTGCCAATGTAGTGAGTGTTACGTCTATCTACCCGCTGATTACTATATTATTATCGTCTTTATTCTTGAAAGAGGCTATTACATTACCACAAATGCTTGCTGTTTTGTTAGCCATAATCGCAGTTATACTTTCTGCTTAGTAAATTACCCAGCACGCTCCCTGAGTACAGGTACAGTGTGGGCTTTCAATAGCCCTGAAATGATCTTGCACATTGCAAAACAATCTCGAACCTTCGGGCTTATTTACGAAAGCCCCAATAGCAGCAATATTCTTACTGCCGTTTAAGTCGGCATCACCTTTCCATCCACAATGACCACAAGCAAACTTTTTGCCGTTTCTATAAGATTCACCCTTTACAGGGTGAATATGATTGCATTTGTGGCACATTTGGCTAGTGTATCTAGGCTCAACAAACAAAATCTTTACGCTATGCTTTATAGCTTTGTAGATTAGGAATTGGCGCAACTGAAAGAAGGCCCAGCTATTGAATCGTCTCCGCTCTTTTTTCGAGCGTGGCTGCTGGTTTGTGCGCTCCCTAATTCCCGTCAAATCTTCCAAAGCGATAACTTGATTTTTGTTTTTAGCCTTAGTTACGACACGGTGACTGATAGTGTGGTTTACCAATGTCTGAAAACGCTTTTCCTTGCCCGACAACCGTTTCAACAATTCTCGACATCTACGCCGAGTGCTGCGCGTGCCTTTCGTGGCTTTTCGCTGGATATTTGCTCTCAACTTGGCATAATGATTTCTAACTTTGGTAATTTGTTTACCGCTAAATGTATCTCCATCAGAAGTAACTGCAATATCAGTCCTACCCAAGTCACAACCCAAAACTTGATTGCTGGGTGGAGGCTCGGCTGGCTGAGATTCAAGCTGAATATTAAGATAGTAACTGCCATTTTTGCGTTTGCACAAAGTAGCAGTCTTGGGGTTTTGACCTTCCAATAATCCAAGTTGGTAGTTCCCGATAGCCAGTGCAAACCTTTCCCTACCACCAGTAGTAGTCAGACTTACTGTCCAATCTTTTTCCCTAAAAGAAAAGATACGGGTATCGTAAGTGACGCTAGTAGGAGCAAATTTGTTAACAGGCTTCCCATCTTTTTTAGCTGTTTTTCTGTTGCCAGAAACCCGTCTAATAGCATGGATTGCTAGCTGCGCCGAAAGTCCAAACATCTCTCTGACATCGTGATATACCTGCATATTGCATCGCCAATTCATTTGTCAGGGTTGGCGGCACAGTTTGATTCACATATTCACAAGCATTCGCAAACGCCTGAAGGGTTGCATCAATTTTGATGGACTGCTCAGGCGTTACTTGGAGCTTGCAAGATAGTGTCAGGACTTGTTTCATGACAAGATTGTATTACGTATCGAAGAAATTCTGTTGTGTTTATAGATAATTTGTTCAGCTCTTGAGCCTCACGCGCATTCCTCCCGACACTCAACGGGGTACCGTTAGAGTGCGGGACTCCTGCTGTTTTAGTTGAAATATTTTTCAATGATTAAATTAACAACGCTGGACATTCTTTCTTCTGCTATAACAACAAAAAAGAGGTCATCGCGACCTCTTACCCCTCTACTAATCCAGCTTCGGCTCTTAAAGTAGGCCGGTATTAGCTCCGGGCTTACCGGTAGCCAGTTGTACTTTAATAATTCTGCCGCCCATTTTCATAATTCTTTGCTGTTCCCGGAACCAGTTGTCGTAAGGAACGAGCTTAGTAAAATAGGTATTTTGCAATTCGCGCTGAGTGCGGATGCGAGTTTGACTTGGGACGCAAGCAGTCACCTTAAACATTCTCATGGGAAACTAACTCCTGAGTAGGTTTACAGATTATTAGATGGATTTTTTAAAGATTGAAGGCAGGGAGTTAGGAGTCAAAACTAGCTCGTTAAAACTCATCGGGCTTTCTCGACAAGCCTTTGACGGTCTAGCAATCACTCTCAACTTCCCTGACCTCTTTTCAAAGCCAAAGGTAACAAGTCCAAAGTTAAAAGTTAAAAGTTAAAAGAGGCAAGAAATAAATCTTCTTCCTTCTTCCGACTTTCATCGGACTGAAATCTGTTACATCCGTTACAGAATCCGTTGCCGAACTTCCTTCTTCCTTCTTCCTTCTTCCTGAGTCTTAGCTCAAGCCAGAGCAGATGTAGTCGAAATAGACGCCCATTTCTTTACCAGCGTCAGAACCAACCAAACCGGCGGTGACTTCTTTCATTGCTTGGATTGCTTGTACGGTAGAACCGATGGGCACGCCCAAGGAGTTGTAGGTTTCTTTCAAACCGTTGAGCACGCGCTCATCGAGGATGGAAGGGTCGCCAGCTAGCATAGCGTAGGTGGCATAGCGCAGGTAGTAGTCCAAGTCGCGGATGCAAGCTGCATAACGACGAGTGGTGTACATATTGCCGCCGGGACGAGTTACATCAGAGTACAACAGAGACTTAGCAACTGCTTCTTTGACGATTGTGGCTGCATTAGCACTGATGGCGGTAGCGGCGCGGACGCGCAGTTCGCCAGAAGCAAAGTAGTTCTTGAGCTTGTCTAGAGCGCTGATGTCGAGGTACTTACCTTGAACGTCAGAGGAATTGATAACGGCGGTAATTGCGTCTTGCATGGTTGTCTTGTTTCCTAGAAAGTGGCTGAGTCAGTCCAATTTTGGAGCGAGAATTTGGGATTTGGGATTTGGGATTTGAGATTTTTAACTGGCTGGTTATTTGCAAAAGCTTTTAGCTTGTTACCAGTAACGCCCAATTTTTCAATCTAAAATCGAAAACCTAAAATCGAAATTCCTTACTGCATCGCACCGATAACGTAGTCGAAGTAAGAGGAAGCTTCGGAAGCATCTTCTCCAGACAGCAGCGAACTTGCTGCATTTTTCATAGCGCGAACGCCTTCGGCGACGGCTTCAATCGGGGTGCCGAGAGATTTGTACATTTCGCGGACGCCGACAATACCGATTTCTTCGATCGGAGTAATGTCGCCAGCTACGATTCCGTAGGTAATCAAACGCAGGTAGTAGTCCATGTCGCGCAAGCAAGTTGCGGTCATTTCTTCGCCGTAAGCGTTGCCGCCGGGAGAAACAATATCAGGGCGTTTTTGGAAAAGTTGGTCGCCTGCTTGTTTGACGATGCGTTCGCGGGATTCGCTCAAAATTTGGGCGATGCGGACGCGGCGTTCACCAGAGGTGACGAAGCTTTTGATCCGATCTAATTCACCTGGGCTCAAGTAGCGAGCTTCGGCGTCTGCGTTGACGATTGATTTGGTGACGATACTCATCTTGTGTGTACCCGCTGGATATTTTGCTATATGAACTGCTCCGCGCTGAGCTAGCGACGGCGGGCGCTTGCATCCCTTACCTTTCATGCTCAGGCAGGAGCTTTGACTCCGAAGGTCGGACTTTCCACAGCCAGCAACTGTTGAAGTTGTTGGGGGGCGGCTGCCTTCGGTGTTTGACGGCGCTTGTTCTTCACACCGGTGCGCTTGTGAGTGCCCGCACTAAGCCTGTCGCTTACAATACCATAAATGACTGATGCGATCTTTAATTTATGATAAAGATTGCAGCAGGCCACTTAGTGGCGATCGAGTGACTGTCGGACAGTTAGTAAGGATATTGCTCCTCGGACGCAACTACCTCTCGCAAGTATTTTGAGGCATTATGTTCACATTCTGAGTGTTACTGTAATAGTTTGTAACATTCCTTTTCATATTGGGGCCCTCGCTTGGGTCTGAGAAGTTAAAATTTCACCGTTAAAAAATTGCTAAAATTATCTTGCAGCAATGGTTACAGGCGATCGAGCATTGAGTTGCCATTGTGACGGGCGACGGCGCAACCCTCAAAGACTTTTCCCTTAGAGGGAGACAGGCGGGAGACAGGCGGGAGACAGGCGGGAGACAGGGGGGAGATGTGCGATCGTCTCACATCTTGCACCATTCTGAATAAGTCTTGGACGGGCGGCATCTCTTACCCATTGGTGTGCACTTAAGGTAAAACCGATAGTCCGTCAGGGGTTGAAACCCCTGCCTCAAAGCGAAAGTCCTCTAAAAGAGGACTAATGAATGATTCAGTCCTCTTTTAGAGGACTTTCGCTATTAGACAGGGAATTCATTCCCTGGCGGACTGTCGGGTGAGCGGGAGGACTGGCGGACTAAAAGCTTAAGTTGACACCAATGGCCCCAGAGCCCAACCCCTACTCCCCGCAAGAACACTCACTCTTTGTGTTTGTGGAACAGGCCGGAAAGCCTGTTCTCGATCGCGATGCAAGATATAAGAGCATCGGAAATCCTAACTTTCGAGCTTGTAGCTAGATTTGACTCTCACTTTTAATCTGGTGCGCCGTGAAAAGAAATCTATCAGCCCTTAAAAAAGCTTTACAGTTTGGCATTAGCGGTGCAGTCGGCGGTTTCGTCGGCAATCTAATCACCGAACCTTTCATGCAGCGAGTCCCTGGTTCGGAATCTTTTTTTGACAGTGCTTTTTTTGACAGTGCTTTTTTTGACAGTGCTTTTTTTGACAGTGCTTTTTTTGACAGTGCTTTTTTTGACAGTGTATTGTCCACAGCTCGCTGGTTTGGATTGGTAGGCGGTGGTATTGCTACTGCTATCATGTTCGGCTATTATTACTATATCAAAGGTAAGCCTCAAATTAAACAGGCTTTAAAAAATGGCGGATTGTTTGGTTTAATAGCAGGAGCCATTTCGGGGGCGATCGCCGAAGGTATTTACAGCGGGATTGGCGACGGAAACAACGAATTATTGCGAGTAATTTGCTGGGGAATAGCTGGCAGTTTGTTAGGACTGGGACTGGCACAGCGGATTCCTAATTTGGGGGCGCTTCGCGGCATGGGTGGCGGCGGGGTTGGGGGTGTGTTGGGCGGCTGTTTGTTTATTCTGTTTGCTTACAATTTATCCGGTACGGCGGGCCGTTTAGCTGGCTGTGCTGCGATCGGTTTTTGGATTGGCATTATGTTGGTTGTAGCTGAAACTTTGTTCAACAAAGCTTGGCTGGTAATTAGTTACGATACCGGAGCAAATCGCACTCTCACTCTGGGATCGGAACCGATAACTTTTGGCAGTGATGAAAATTTGTCTATTATCTGCATTCCTAATGTTTCGCCCTTGGCTATGCGGTTTCAATTGGAAGCAGGTCAAATTGTTTGCGAGAATGTTGATAGCGGGGCCGTGAGTTATTTGCGATCGGGCGACCAAAAGAAAATCGGCAACTGTACAATTACAGTAGGAAACTCTGACTTGCCAGCCCCAACACCGACAAATCTTCCACCTACCTTTATATCAGATCGGCCCGCAGTAAATTCTTTTACCAGCGGTCAATTTTCTCTGAAATTAGGCAGTCGAGTTATTCCTCTGAGTGCGGGAACTCAACTATTCACCTCTGACATACCGAGTTTAACAGCCGCAGCATCTAACGGTCTTGTAGCTATAGTCACTTCTCGATCGACGAGAAACGAGCTTTCGTTAGGATTGACCAATTTGTGCGATCGCGCTTGGTGGGTTACAGACATTCAAGGTGATATAAAAATGGTAGAACCTGAAAGTACCCTAACTTTGGCGTTGGGAACTCAAATCGAATTCGGTGAATTAGAGGGCGAAATTGTGTAATTAAGCGAGTAGAAACTGAGATATTGCACCATTGTCAATAAACTTTTCATGGCCGGGCAGGATGCCCAGCCCACAAGAAAATTTACTCTGTGTGGAACGGGCGGGCAGGATGCCCACCCACAAGAAAATTTACTCTGTGTGGAACGGGCATCTTGCCCGTTCTTAACGGTATCTCCGGCCCACCCCACAAGAAAATTTCCTCTGTGTGGAACGGGCATCTTGCCCGTTCTTAACGGTATCTCCGGCCCACCCCACAAGAAATTTTCCTCTTTGTGGAACGGGCATCTTGCCCGTTCTTAACAACAATTCAAGCAGAACTGCCGCTAACTCCATTAATTACCGCCGCACCAATCAAATGAGCCAAACGCAAAGCTTCAGGAACTTTACCAGTGTCTGTCAAACGCTGGAGAACCCTCGCTATTACTTCGGGTTGTTCGCCGCACACTTGAAAAAAGAAAGGTTCAAAAGCGTGAATTTTACCAGCGCGGCGCAACAATTCTAAACGGTATTCCGAGTCTGGAAAATGGCGGAGGGCTTTTTCAACAGCAGCTAAATCTGGTTGGCGGCGCATGACAGCAACGCAAGGAATTTGCAGCCGCGATGCTAACTCAGGAAGGTCAATAATATTGAAGCCGCCGAAAGCAATTCCGTCGAGCAAAACGAGATGCAATTGCGGCAGAAATTTGCCTCCGAGGAGTAGCCCAGAAATAGCATCCGTGGCATCTAATCCGTCTGGGAGGACTTGTCCCCACACCATTCCTTCAAATCGAGTTCCCCCGCAGACTATGCCCGCGATCGACACCAGACTGCCGCTTGTACGAGAAAACGGAGCGTCGTCAAAGCCAATAACCTTAATTGTGCGATCGAGCCTCAGCAAATCTGCCAGTTTCAACTTGTGGAGTTCCCTAAGCTAAAGTTTTTGACATTAATTTGACTTCTAGATATAGTATCATATCCCTTAAAGACCTCATTACTAAAAATATTTTAGACAATTGGCAAAAAAATACGTAGCAGCGATCGACCAAGGAACCACCAGCACCCGATTTATCGTATTCGATCGCCAGGGACAGATAATTTGCAGCAACCAACAAGAACACCAGCAAATCTATCCGCAACCAGGATGGGTGGAACACAATCCCGATGAAATTTGGCAGCGCACCCAAAGCGTGATTAAAAATGCCCTCGAAATCGGCAATATCGACCCCAAAGATATTGCTGCACTCGGTATTACCAACCAGCGCGAAACTACAATTGTTTGGGACAGAAACACGGGCAAACCTTACGGAAATGCCATTGTTTGGCAAGATACCCGCACTCGCTTTATTTGCGAGCAATTAGCAGAAGTTGATGGCAAAGATCGATTTCGAGAACGATGCGGTTTGCCGCTGACAACTTATTTCAGCGGGCCGAAAATTAAGTGGATGCTGGACAATATTCCAGGATTGCGGGAAGCGGCAAATCAAGGGGATGCGATTTTTGGCAATGTCGATACTTTTCTGATTTGGCGCCTGACTGGCGGCGCGCACATTACCGATGTTACCAACGCCAGCCGCACGATGCTGATGGATTTGCAAACCCTCGATTGGGATGCCGAAACTTTGGAAATAATGGCAATTCCCCGCCAGATGCTGCCAGAAATTCGCCCTTCGAGTCAAGTTTTTGGAACTGCAAAAGGATTGCTTGCAGGTGTTCCAATTGCTGCTGCTTTGGGCGATCAGCAGGCCGCTCTCGTCGGGCAAACTTGTTTCAGTCCGGGGGAGGCAAAAAATACTTACGGTACGGGCTGTTTTATGCTGCTGAATACCGGTGAGGCGATCGTCCCTTCAAAGCAAGGGTTACTAACAACAGTCGCCTACAAGATGGGAGAATCGCCCGCTGTGTATGCTTTGGAAGGCAGTATTGCGATCGCCGGAGCTTTAGTGCAGTGGCTGCGCGACAATTTGGGCATCATCAACACATCTGCGGAAGTAGAAACATTAGCAAATACAGTCGAAGATAGCGGCGGAGTTTACATTGTCCCGGCATTTTCTGGACTCTACGCGCCCTATTGGAAAGACAGCGCGCGGGGAGTAATTGCAGGTTTAACTCGCTACGTGACTAAGGCACACATTGCCCGCGCAGTATTGGAAGCGACAGCGTGGCAAACGCGGGAAATTTTGGACGCTATGAATCAGGATTCAGCAGTGCAGCTTTTGTCTTTAAAAGTAGACGGAGGTATGGTGGGAAATCACACGCTGATGCAGTTTCAGAGCGATGTTTTGGGAGTGCCTGTGGTGCGGCCTGTGGTAGCAGAAACTACTGCACTCGGCGCGGCTTATGCGGCCGGTTTGGCGGTAGGTTTTTGGAGTCAGCTAGCCGAATTGCGGGAGAATTGGGCGGTGGATTGTACTTGGGAGCCGAAAATGCCGATCGCACTTCGCGAACAAAAATATCGCTTTTGGAAAAAAGCGGTTTCCCGCACCTTCGATTGGGAAGAATGAATCGCTGAGTTAACCCCAAAATGCGTATTTAGTGATATCATTAAATCCAGCACTATTTTTCAACCTGCCAATAGATGATTTCACTAAATAATTTAAAAAAAATTCTCACCGCCTTTCTATTGATACTGACACTGGCATTTGTAGAAATCGCCACTAATTCCCAAATGGCGATCGCAGATACAGCTACAAATCCCACAACCGCAGCCGAAGTCTTCAGCGCCAACTGTGCAGGCTGTCACATCAACGGCGGCAACATTATCAGGCGCGGCAAAAACTTGAAACAAAAAGCCTTAAAAAAATACGGCATGGATTCCATCGCCAACATTTCCAACTTAGTAACCAACGGCAAAGGTATTATGCCCGCTTACAAAGATCGTTTGTCGGAACAACAAATTATCGATGTTTCAGCTTACGTGCTATCTCAAGCTGAAACCGATTGGAAATAAACCCGACTATGTACATTGTAAGACTAGGTTGAACGCCTAACTTCAGGAAACCAAGGCGAGGTATAATGTAGGGGCCGGTTTAGCGCGTAACTTTGTCATCGATGAATAATCTTTATACAAAACCTGCCTGCTTCTTGTCTTTTATTGTTCATCCCTCAATAATCTCAATACAAACCTGTTTTTTTATATCTTTGGATAAAAAATTGTCAATTCTCGGAGGTAGGGCAAGTTGAAAAAATATTATTGGTGGCGTCGAACTTTAACTATTATTAGCTTGTGCTTGTATCTAATCTTAGCTAGCAGCCCGCCCGCTTTCGCGTCGATTCATAAATATCCAGAAACTGCCGAAACAGTAATGTTCCGATCCGTACAAAGCCTGCGCGATACGGACGACAAAGCATGGCAAGTTGTTTTGTACAAGCGAGTCAAGTCGGGAGTTGTAAAGTCTTTAAATCTGAGATTAGTAGGATTTCCAGGAACAGAATTGCAGCACCCTGTTCCGCTGAAAGTTGCAGCGGGCAAGCGGGAAATGGGCAAGGCTAATGATATTTGGAACGAGTCGGGTTTGCCAATTAATGTCGGAGAATACGATTTCAAATCAATAATTACACAAGTGGAAAGTAATCGACCTTTGCTGTTGAATTTGCCCGTGAAAAATCTAAAAGAAACAGAATTGGTGGTTCCTCCTTTTGCTGTCAGAGAATGGCGGCTGTTGTTAGACAGAAACTAAATATACCGATTTAAGCGCACTCTAAATTTAAAATCGATACAATTTCCCCGGTCACAAATCGTTATGTTTAAATTATGCCTTAAGGTAGATTTAACATATTTGAATAATAATGTGGTCGGGCAAAAACTAAAGAGATCAATTTAATCGTACTCTACATTTAAAATCGCTAAAGTTTGATGGATGTATTAAAAATAACTTTATTTACATAGACCTTAAGGTAGATTTAACCTATTTTAAGGATAATTATGAAACAAACTAAAAGCTGAGTCAGTCGGGTGACAAAACTTCAGTGTTTTAACGTAGGTGTATTCAGGGTGAAGCTACTATGACTTTAATCAGTAAAATTGTCCGCAAAGCTTTGGCAACAGGTTACTTAACGGTTGAGGCCGAAGAACAGTTGCGACAGCAGTTGCAGATGACCAAGTATGGTTTAGAAGATTTTGACGCTTTTATTAATTTGCAGAAAGAGGTGATGGAAGGTAGGGTGAAACAACAAGCTTTGGAATTGTTACGATCGAGCAAATGTTCTGCGACTGCTTGAATCGAGTTCGATCGACCTTTTGGATCAATGGGATAAAAAATTTACAGCATCTTCTATTTTTATCCCTAACAGGGCTTACCCATTCAGACCGAAGAAACCGGGTTTTTTACCTAATCTCTGGCTGAAAACGAATAATTTTCGTAAAAAACCCGGTTTCTGACCACCCGTGCCTAAGTTTTACCTAATTAGAATTTTCCGGCGCGCTCGAACTTGACAAAAATACCAAAATCGCGAATAATAGTAGATTGTCTGTCTAAATCCGGCTCGGATCAGGTTAAGACATTCCAAAAGCTGGAGAGCAGTCAGCCGTCAAAAGTCCACAACGACCAATGACCAATGACTCATCAGCTACCTGTACGGCAATCTCAACAACCATCCCATGACTTACGCAATCATTGAAACCGGCGGCAAACAATTTCGGGTAGAACCAGGCCGCTTCTACGACATCGAACTGCTTCACGTTGAAGCTGAATCCAAAGTCACCATAGACAAAGTATTTCTGATCCAGCACGAAGGCGAGGTTCATATCGGCCAGCCTTTACTAGAAAATGCCACTGTAGAAGGAACGGTTCTACGGCATTTCCGGGGCCGCAAAGTCCTCGTCTACAAGATGAAGCCGAAAAAGAAAACTCGGAAGAAAAAAGGGCACCGTCAAGAAACAACTCGCTTTATGATTGACTCCATCAGCGTCAACGGTACAGTCTTGGCCGCCAGAGACTTAACTCAAGCAGTTGTTGAAACCCCCCAAACCGCCGAAACTGATTCAGAATAAAACATAGTAAATACAGTTGAGGATATTATGGCCCACAAGAAAGGTACAGGCAGTACACGTAACGGACGCGATTCTAATTCTCAGCGTCTGGGTGTCAAAAAGTACGGCGGTCAAGTTGTCAAAGCTGGCAACATTTTGATCCGCCAACGCGGCACTAAAGTTCACCCTGGTAATAATGTTGGTATCGGCAGAGATGATACTCTGTTTGCCATGATTGACGGTGTGGTGACTTTTGAAAGAAAGGGCAAAACTCGCAAGAAAGTCAGCATTTATCCTGTGGTAGCAGCACCTGTGGCTGAACCCGTGGCTGAAGCTGTCGCAGTTTAATTGCGATATTTTGCGGCGTTCTTTAAGTCTCTTTTGTTTGTCTCAAAGTCTCGATCCCCCCTAGCCCCCCTTAATAAGGGGGGGACAAGATTTCCTCGTTCCTAGGCTATGCCTGGGAACGCATATCTAGAGGCTATGCCTCCTGATTCTCTATCTCAATATACCCAGATACCCGACTTCTTTAAGAAGTCGGGTATCTAAGGTTTGGTAGACAAGTTTTGTGAGAAATAACCGATGATAAACAGCCTTGAACTCAAGAACTTTGGACCTATCCATCAGTTCAAGTGCGAGAACTTAGGTAACATTAATTTGATTATCGGCGGCAATGGAACAGGTAAAACCATTCTCCTCAAAGCGCTTTACACTGCTATGCGAACCCTAGAAGAGTATAAACGGGGCAACGAACCACGCAATGCTTCCGAAATACTCGCAGACAAACTGTATTGGACTTTTGAGATAGAGAAAATCGGCGACCTTGTGAGCAAAGGAGCAGATGAACCACTATCTTTCAAGCTCAATTGTGATGGTCAAGATTTTTATTATAGATTTGGTAAAGACACCACGAAAAATATCCAAACTATAGAAAATCATGTTCCACCTCGAAGTAGTAATTCTATTTTTTTACCTACAAAAGAAGTTCTCTCCCTGCATCATATCATTCTACAATCCCGCGAACTGAGCAAGACCTTCGGTTTCGATGATACCTATCTCGATTTAGCACGAGCACTGCGCCAACCTCCTACAGGTGGCCGAAATTACCAGCAGTTTGCTATGTCCAGAAAGAACCTAAGCGAGATTCTAGAGGGAAAGGTTGAGTATGATGAAAATTTGGGGCGTTGGCAGTTCAAGAAGGGGAATCAAAAGTTCCCTATTGGCGTAACGGCAGAAGGTATTAAGAAGATTTCCATTCTTGACACCTTACTAGGGAACCGTTATCTTGACCAAAAATCGGTAATCTTCATCGATGAACCAGAATCAGCACTACATCCAGCCGCAATTTCAAAGTTTCTCGATATTATTGCCATGTTAGCTGAGTGTGGAATCCAGTTTTTCATGGCGAGTCACTCCTATTTTGTCATCAAAAAACTGTTTCTCATTGCACAGAAAAAGGATAGACTCTCAATTCCAATAATTTCTGTGAAAGATAATCGTTGGGAGCTCGCAAATCTCAGGGAAGGGTTGCCAGACAACCCAATTATCGACGAATCAATCCAGCTCTACAAAGAAGAGGTGGAGCTGGCATTGCAATGACGACTGAGCCAATTATTGAGTCTGGGATGACATTCGGCCCTTACCCAGAAGGAGATTGCTTCTACATTGAGAAAAGCGAAACTTATCAAAAAATCAAGGAAGGCGTGAAGATAGCGGAGTTCTTACTGCTCCATTCCCAAGATGACTCTATAGTATGGATTGTGGAGGCAAAGCAGAGTTCCCCACGTCCTGAAACTCAGCCGAATTTCGATGAATTTCTCCTCGAAATTCAAGAGAAGTTGACCAACGCGCTCACTTTAAGTGTGGCAACTTGCCTAAAGCGCCATTCTACCTATGAAGAATTGCCTAACTCCTTTCAAACCCTTGATCTGAAAAAAGCCAGTTTTCGCTTAATACTGGTGATCAAGGGACATCAAGAGGCATGGCTACCACCCCTACAGGATGCGCTCAAAAAAGCACTCAACCCTACAATCAAAACTTGGAATTTATCTGCGACTTCTGTGGTGGTGCTGAATGACACAATGGCTAGATTACAAGGATTGATTAGCTAATTTGTGGCTAGCCTCCTCCCACAATTGTCACAACTTCTAAGATGTCACCCTCTTGCATCTTTGTAGTTTCCCAAAATTGTTTGTGCAGAATTTCCCCGTTGTACTCCACAGCCACCAAGCGCGGGTTTAATCCCAATTGTTCTAGTAATTTTGGTAACGGTGTGTCGATCGCACAATTGCGGGTTTCTCCGTTAACTTGCAGCGCAATTTGATTTATCATAAGTAAAATATCAGTTTTCAGGGCGGGTTGGGTAACAAAATTATATTTTATGCACAGATTTCCTGTGCTAAACCCGCCCTACGAATCGCAAATAAACCTACCTTTTTCCGTGCAAAGCTTTCTGAGCTTTGAGATTCTGCATCCGAATCAACTGCGAGATGAAAAACTGCGTGACTAAAGTAGGCTGTTCTGCTTCCATAATCGCGCGTACTATCGCAACCCTTTGAGCTCCGGCATTCAATACTTCATCGAGGTTGTTGATATCAATTCCGCCGATCGCAAACCAGGGAATCGGTGACTTAGTAGCAGCATACCGCACATAGTCCAAACCTGCCGCCTGTTTATCAGGTTTAGTAGGAGTGGAGTAAACAGGCCCAACTCCAATATAGTCGGCTCCCGCGTCAACCGCTCGCTGCATTTCCTCGCCATTCGTAGTCGAACAACCGATGATCCGTCCCGGGCCGAGCAACTTGCGCGCTTCCGCCACAGGCAAATCTCCCTGCCCTAAGTGTACGCCGTCGGCATCCGCTGCGATCGCAAAATCCACGCGATCGTTCACAATCAGCAAAGCATCATAGCGGTGACAAAGTTCGCAAAGCTGGCGCGCATTAGCCAGCTTTACCCCGTCGTCTGAGGTTTTGTCGCGGTACTGCACCAAAGTCAGTCCGCCTTGCAAAGCAGCTTCCACAACTCCCAACAAGTTGTCTCTCGGCGAAGTTACAAGGTATAACTGCGATCGAAGTAACTGCTGGTAGCGCCGGTAAGCCAGCAAATCGCTTTCGAGAGTATAAACCCGATAGCGCATCTGCTTAAAAGCCGCGCCCATATTCCGATCGTAAATTTTGCCATACTCTTCGAGTACCCGCAGAGCTTCTTCCACCCGACAGAAATTCGCCTCCAGTAGCTGCTGAATGCTCGAACGCTGCTCTTCCTGCGGGTGAGTCAACTCCGTACCCGGATCGGCCGGCGTATCCCTAGCACTGCGAAGTTCTGCGACGTGCCAAGCAGCCAATTCTTGACGCAGTTGCTTGCACTCGCCAGCTAAATCAGCGCTGTTGAGACCAAACCTGCACCATTCTTCAATAATTCTCAACCCTTCGCGCGATCGATCTAAATTTGCATCTAAAATCCGGCAGAGGGCTGGCTGTGCCGGTAAAGTTCTGTTTTGTTTGTCGGTCATTCAGAACCACCCTAATTATAATTAATCGTACCAGTCAAACCGCTACATTGTCCCACGCTGTCAAGATTGTGGCAAAGCAGGCGGCTTAATTTTGGCATAAACCAATCTAAATTCGACAATAATTTTTTAAGTTTTGATGAAAACAAAGCATAATAGATCAAACTTGATGAGAGTGGAATCGTTAAACTGCATACCACACTTCGGAGGAGAGCCGTGAGGTTAGCAGAACAACACAAAAGATTAACAGAAGAAAACCCCAGCAGGCGGGTGAAATCAAAGTTCGATCGCGAAAACCCGACACCAAACTCGGGAAGCGGAACTCGAACCGCAAATCAGTGGGGTTTATTTATGCTCCTAAATTCTCAATATAGCGAGTGCAAAGAAAATCGATCGCAAAAATCTTGTTTGAGTTCTTGCCTTCTACTCGTCTTTGCGATGACCGCCTTTTGCAACCCTCAACCGTCAGTTATCGCTGCCGGGATACCCGGAGTGCAGCTACTTTCTCAGACGCTGGAGAGCGAGATTAACATACTGTACGTCAGCTCGATCGGCGGCAGCGACACAGGAGGTAACGGCAGCGATCGAGCTCCGTTCAAAACCCTAACCTACGCCTTAAGCGTCGCCCCGCCCAAAACAGCGATTTTGCTAGCGCCCGGTACTTACAGCGAGCAAACCGGCGAAAAATTTCCATTAATGCTCAGGCCCAGCGTAACAGTTCAGGGAAATCCCAACACTCGCGGTCAGAATATTGTCATCAAAGGCGGAGGATACTTTATCAGTCCGACTTCGGCGGGTCAAAATATTGCGATTTTAGGCGCAGATGGGGCGGGACTCAGCGGGGTGACGGTGACGAATACCAACTATCGCGGTTACGCTTTGTGGATCGAATCGAGTTCGCCGACGGTTGTTAACAATACTTTTTCTGGGAGCACTCACGACGGAATTTCGGTAGTGGGTACTTCCAGGCCGACGATTGGCGGGAATGTTTTCTCGAAAAATGGAGCTAACGGCATTACGATTTTTGGCACTTCCCAGCCGGAAGTTCGAGATAATGTGTTTGAAAACACGGGATTTGGGGTGAATGTAGCGCAGAACGCTTCGCCTTTGCTAATCGGTAACAAAATTACTCGCAATAAGGACGGCGTGGTGGTGCAAGCTAATGCTAGGCCGGTGCTGCGTAACAATTATATCGAGAGTAATCGGCGGGACGGAATTGTGGCGATATCGAGCTCTCTGCCGGATTTGGGAACTGCTGCCGAACCGGGGGGCAATGTCATTCGCAACAACGGTCAGTACGATGTGAACAATGCCGCCAAAGGTCAAGTAATCCCCGCTTACGGCAATCAATTGTTGAGAAACCGGACGACGGGATCGGTTGATGTGGCGGGAACTTTTACCCCTCCACCAATGGGGGGAAGTGCTTTGCAGCGTATAGCCGATCGACCTCCCAGCATCGGTGGCCCCGACACTTCTCTCCCTGTTTACACTCCCGGCCGGCTAAGCCCCAGAGTTGAAAGAGCGCCACTTCCCCCACCTGCGCCCGTTTCAAGGCGACCGGTGCAAAATCTCTCGGCACCGCCAAGCGCTGAGTTGCGGCAAGAGCTTTCTGGGAGGAATGCCGCTGCTTCATCGGTAGTCCCAGGGACGATCGCAATTCCTGTGCCCGATCCGAATTATCGATCGGTTTCGGAAATTTCGGTACAGCAACCAATTATTCCTCCCAATTTTGATAGTTCGAGTTCGGTTTCTTCCGAGGGTAGATTGCCGGTTCCGGGCCGCAACATTCCTATCGGAAGGGGCGGTTATGTACCTGCACCTTTAGGGGGGAATTCTTGGCCCGATGCCGCGGATAATTCGCCGTCATTCGATCGAGCCAGAGCTTTGGGTTTCCGGTATCGAGTTGTGGTGGATGCCAACAGTTGGGGCGATCGACAAAAAATGCAATCCCTCGTTCCCGGTGCTTTTCGCTCTTTTTCCAGCGGACGACCGGTGATCCAAGCCGGTGCTTTTCGGGAACGCGAAAAAGCTGAGGAATTGCTAGAAATGCTCAGCGCTAACGGTTTGAATGCTCGAATTGAAGAAATTAAATGAAATGGTCATTAGTCAGTAGTCATTAGTCAGTAGTCAGTAGTCAGTAGTCATTAGACCTCTTTCAAAAATAACTAGGACGGGCAAGATGCCCGTTCCACAAGAAAAAATGTTTTTTGTGGAACGGGCATCTTGCCCGTTCCCAAATTTTATTAAAAGGACTTTTGCAAGAGTCTATTAGTTTGTCAACTGTAAACTATCAAAAATTTTAGGGCCTAGCATATCGGATGCCAGACCCTAAAATTTTTGTAAATTAAGTTGATTCAAGTGGGATTTTAGCTCTGCTGAGTTTCAGCAAACTACAACTAAGGTGGACTTTTTTGCAACTACTCTGGAGACGAGCTAGCTATCAGCGGAGTCTATTCAGACTTCTGTGTTTGACTGTTGTGCGATCGCAACTTTTGATTCATGCAATAGCCTCAAGCTATCTAACAAATATCGATCGCAATATCAACCTTTCTGTGCTAATAAGCTACACGGTTCAGGCGTTGCCTGCGAACTAGAGCCGATCGGGACAAATACTCTAATTCCAAATTTTTTATCCAAGTTTTTTGTGCTTCTTGGTTTTGCCCCTCATGTTTTTAAGTTAACACCAACTCCGCGCATAAAAACACTTTGTTTACCAAACTTGACACTTTTTGATGTGAAGAAATACTTCCAAAAGCGATTATTAACAATTTGTACGATCGCGCGATACCGCAACGTGCATAGCCGGCACTATTGGCTTGGTGTCAACGCAGCAGAGCTTCCCAAGTAGCGCGGCCGACAATGCCGTCTGCTGGCAGTTGATATTGTCGCTGAGCCGCCTTGACAGCAGCTTGAGTTTCCGGGCCAAACACGCCGTCAGCACTCACGCGCAAAAATCCCTTGGCCTGCAGCCGCTCTTGCAAATCTCTGACTGCCGGCCCCCGCATTCGTCTTCTCAAAACTGGAAAATTGGTTGGCTGCGCTTGGGGGTTAATCTCTGAGTTGTCGGCAGTTGCAGGATCGTTGGCGATGGGGTTTTCGCTCGCACTCGGAGTCGCAGGAAACAGCCGGTTCCAAGTATCTTGACCGACTATGGCGTCGGGAGCCAGGCCTGCTGCTTCCTGGAACTGAGACACAGCTCTAGCGGTGCTTTGTGAGAAAATCCCGTCTACAGTGCCAGTATAAAAGCCCAACAATTGAAGAGCAGCTTGGAGTTCGATGACTTCCGAGCCGCGGCTGCCCAATTTGAGAGTGGGGCGGACGATCGCACCTGTTTGAGCGATCGGGCTGTTGCTGTTACTCTGTTCGGAGGTAGGTAGCTGTGCGACAGCAGGAGTAGGGGCGATCGAGCTCATTGCCAATAAACCGCACAAACTCCAGCCGAAGAGCAAACTGGGAACCTCGCGGGCTTCATTCCAGCTTGCTGTCAAGTTTTGGGACATTGGGAATTCGACCTCTAACTGTTTTCTTGGACATTTCACGACAATCTCCGGGAAACGAGTAGTTATATCCATCGCTGCGATGAACAGGCTTAAGTTGATTCCGAGAAACGCTAATCACGCTATCGTTTACCCGAATATCAAAATTACCTTTGAACCTAGTGGTTTTAATTCTTTTGCATTTAACCCCTTGATGTTTTCCACCAATTACCGAAACAATGTCTCCAGTATTCCAGCCTGCGACCTTTTTCTTTGGTTTATACCCCGAACGCACAAACCCATATTTGTCAGTCTGCACGACTTGACGACTTCCCCAGCCCATCGCCTTAATTAGCAACGGTTGATTGATAGTTAAAGTCAAACCTTGACTTACATCTCCACAACAAGCAGCATCGATCCAATGAGCCTTTGGGAACTTCAAATTAGTCCGATTGAACTTCGTCAAAGAACCGCGTCCTACATAAATAGGTTCAATCGCTGTAGCCTTCAGAGCTTGGAACCAAGCGGACTTGGTTGCGTTAACTGCTGCTGCGTCCTTCAATGGTGCTTTAGCTTGACTCATTATTTTCTTAAGAACTTCGGGCTTTTTCTTAAGAAAATCCTTAATATCTTGAGTCCCCTTTTTGAGGTGGCATTTTTCACAAGCTAAGCAAAGATTAGAAACACGATTAGTGCCACCTTTGGCGCGTGGATTAATATGCTCAACTTGCAATGGTAAATTTTCATTACCGCAGTAAGCACACTTCCGATTCCACTTTTCTTTCAGGTATTCTCTAACCTCGTAACCTTGCAATTCCCCTTGTTGATATTCAACGCCGGAAATCTCTGGATTTTGCATTTTTTGAGTGTCAAAGTTTACCAACTCGAAAGCAATTGATTGGATAGGTGCTAGTTTACGAAGGCGAGAAACCCACGTCATAGTCGTTAACACTCGGTGCTGCAAGCTCGGAGGCAACCAGCCTTTCGGACGAGTGCGATTTAAGAATCTCGCTTTTCGATAACGAGTTTTGCGGTTACCGCGGGTGCGCCGGACGCCCCGACGGGTTTCAAGTCGAGACTTGATAGCTTGACCCCGATGAGTGACTTGGGCGCCCCAAATGACTTGGATTCCCTGAACCAAAGCTATGCCAGCAGTCTTGCTACCAGGGTCGATGCGGATTTCAATTGGTTCTGGTAGATCGTTGACCGATTTTCCCAGAATAATTGTAAACGGGTACAATCTAAAAACCTTTGCTTTGCCTGCATTCAATAGCTTTCTAGCTATCACTGGCAGGCACGGAGTTAGAGGTTTTTTGTCAGCGTCAAGTACGAATACTTGATTGGGGGTTTTAGACATGGTTGCGTCTATTCCTAATTAGTAAAGGTTGCCTCGGCATAGTTATTAGGCGGTACTTTCTCCACAGCACTGGCTTTACAAATCCTTGCCTGTTTAACTGCGGAGTTATAGTGCTTGGGGCTGGCACGTACTCCAAGGTATGAACTTTAACGCTCCCTAATAACGAAAGCCTGGACTTACTTAGCTATTTCAGGATTTCTCCAGAAATGTCTAGGATTTTAGTAAGTCTGCAAAACTGGTAGCGATCGTACATCAAATCTGGAAAAAATTTACGCATCGGCCAAACAGGGCATTGGGCATGGGGCATGGGGCATGGGGCATTGGGCATTGGACATTTCTGATTCCCCTCCCTTCCCTTTCCTAAAAATAATTTATCCCCTGAAATAGCTGCAATTGGCAAAAAAACTGCTAGATTGCCCTACAGAAAACATTGAACCGCGTTCATTGGGCCCCAGCAACACCATGTCCGAATTCAGAACCGCCAGCCAAATAGACATCGGCAACGTCAACATCGGGAACTTCCAAGTCGGCAGCATCAGCGGCACCAAATACAACGATTTTAACGCCAACGGCCGCCCAGATCCCGGAGAAGTTCCAATTCCCAACTGGCAAATCTACCTCGACCTCAACAACAACGGCCAGCCTGAGTTTAACGAACCTTCCACCCTCACAAACGCGCAAGGCAACTACATCTTCGCCAACCTGCCGCCGGGAACTTACCAAGTTAGGGAAGTCCAGCAGCCGAACTTTCGCCAAACTACGCCAAATCCCGCACCCATCACAATTACCAGCGGCACAAACGCTGGCAATATCAATTTTGGCAACAACTTTAACGCAGGGACGATCGCAGGCACAAAATTCAACGACATCAACAACAACAGCAGCCGAGATCCTGGGGAACAAGGGCTAGCTAACTGGCAAATTTACCTCGACCTCAACGGCAACAACAGGCTCGACGGCGGCGAACCTTTTACTTTTACAAACGTTCAAGGCAATTACGCTTTTGTCAATATTCCCGCCAATACATATTTGGTCAGAGAAGTCCAGCAACCGGGTTTTCGCCAAACCACGCCTGACCCCGGCCCGGTTAACGTTACTTCCAACGCCACTGTCAACAACATCAATTTTGGCAATGTCTTTTTTGTCGGCAGCATCAGCGGTCTCAAATACAACGACCTCAATGCCAACAGCGTCAGAGACGCGACAGACCCGCCTCTGACCAACTGGCAAATTTACCTCGACCTCAACGGCAACGGCAGCCTTGACCCGGGCGAACCCAACACCATCACAAACCCGCAAGGCAACTACACTTTTGCCAATGTTTCTCCCGGCCGGTATTTGGTGAGGGAAGTCCCGCAACCGGGATGGGTACAGACTACGCCAAATCCAGGCCCGATCGACATCATCGGCAATACCAACGCTGTCGGCGTCAATTTCGGCAACAATTTTCCTACCGGCAGCATCAGCGGCTTCAAGTTCAACGACCTCAACGGTAACGGTATCAACGAACCGACGGAACCGAGAGTTGCCAACTGGCCGATTTACCTTGATTTCAACAACAACGGCGGCCGAGAGCCCAACGAACCTTCGACTTTAACAAACCCCCAAGGTAATTTCTCTTTTATCAATTTGCCTCCAGGGATCTATGTGGTGAGGGAAGTCCCGCAGCCCGGTTTTCGACAAACCACGCCAAATCCGACTCCGATCGCCGTGGGTAACGGCACAAATGCCACTAATCTCAGCTTTGGTAACGTGTTGGTGACTGGCACCATCAGCGGGGTGAAATTTAACGATTTTAACGCCAACGGCCGCCTAGATCCGGGCGAACCGCCGATCGCCAATACTCAAATTTACATCGACCTCAACAACAACAGCAGTTTAGATCCGGGCGAAGCGAGTACCTTAAGTGACGTTCAGGGCAATTACAGTTTCCGTAACGTTCCTGTAGGTAGTTATGTTGTCCGCGAAGTTCCGCCGCCCGGTTTCATTCCAACGACTCCGCCTGCGCTGGTTGTGGTCTCGGCAGAGATTCGGGCCAGCAGCATTGATTTGGTGACGGGAGAGGCTGACGGTAGGTCGGCTAAATCCTTGGGCGACCCGCTGACGGATGCCAGTAACTATGCGGGCGAACCGGCGGGCAATATGGGGGCCGATAGCTTGCTTTTGAGCCAGTGTCGTGATAGTGATCGAATTAGTAAATTTTTGAGTGATGGATTTTTTGCAAATTTAGGCAATACTCCTAACTTTGGGCAACAGTATGTCGGTTTGGATACTCACGCACAAATCGGTGAATTTGTCAAGAAAAATGAATTAATAAAAGGGGCGCTCGGGAACTCGGTCAGCAGTATGGGTGCGAGAGATTTCGGGGTTATGTAGCAATACGCTTGGGTGAAGCCCGATCCCCCCTAGCCCCCCTTCTTAAGGGGGGGACAAGAGTCTTCTCAAAGTCAACCCCTACTCCCCTTCTTAAGGGGGATGCGAGGGGGATCTGCGAGGAATAAAGAGTGTTAACCCAAGCGTATTGGGTTATGTAGGGTGACACATTCGCTCGATCGCCCGGAGTCCCAAACCGCAGATAAAAATAACGAAGAGGTGAAAGGGCGATCGCGTGATACCCTATTGTTGGCAACCTCCAACACTCAAGCCTAAGTTCCGGCAACTCCGAAGCTGGCTTGTATATTGGTTGCAAGATTCAGAGGCAGTAGCATCTCTGTGAGTGAGAAACTATCAGGTAATTCCCCCAAACCCGATCGGCGTATTTCCAGTCAGGGCAAGCCATAATCAAGTCCGGTAGCTCGATCGATGCTGGGATATCTGTCATTGGCAATCCCAGAGGAGGCGATCGTCTAGGACAGCGAACCAGGACGAACAAGAACAATGCAGCCGGACTTGATACCAGGGGGGAGAAGTCAGTCTTAGGCTTTTTAAAGCTCGAAACCGCAAGTATGTCCGGACAGAGAAGGCGTGCAAATCCTGAAGATGTTGCCCTCAAATTGCCAGGGTTCTTCAAAACCTGATATACTTGCCAGCGACAAAGCTTGAGGCATTGTTGTGTGAGATGGGAACATTACCTCAAGTACAGACGTATGTAAAATCGAGTAGCGGTTGTCAGCTATTAGTAAAAACTACTCAGCAAGTTACAACCCATACAGTAGTCTGTAATTTACGTGGATTTAGGTGTGAAGGAGAGAAATCATGGCAGATTTAGATTTTATTAACGAAGAGCAATTGCTCACAGCCAGTCAACTACAGCCTGTTGTGGTTGGGAATGCTGGCCCGGCAATTTTAGGCATCAAGTTCAATGACCTGAACCGAGATGGGGTCAGACAGCCCAACGAACCAGGTCTTCGGGATATCCCCATCCTCCTCGAATCAGCAACAAGCAGCAACGGTGTATTTAATGCTGGTACTGGCGAAGTCTTAACCACGACGGACGCTAACGGCGCGTTCTCATTCATAAATCTTGCCCCTGGCAATTACGTACTCACCGAAACGGTACTACCTGCTGGTTTCACCGCTACTACTCCCAACCCCCTGGCTGTCACTCTCGGCAACCGAAATGTCAACGTTTTCTTTGGCAACGCGGGAGTTCCACCAGTTACAGGCAGTCGTATCGTAGGATGCAAATACTTAGACATAGATGGCGACGGCTTCCGAGATGGGAATGAACCGGGGATTAAAAATGTCAGGATATATATTGATTCAAATGGCAACGGTCAACGCGATGCAGGGGAACAGAACACTTTAACAGACAAAAATGGTGGATGGTCGTTCAACGTATTACCCGGAAGCTACAAGATTCGGGAAGAACGGATCAGACGACAGATTAGTTCTGTTACCGGACTAGAAGTTAATGCTACGGATGCAGAACCCTTAGAAACACAAGATTTTCCCCAAAGCACTCCCCCCGGCAACGTTCCGGTACTCGACGTGACGGTAGCAGCAGGTCAAACCTTTGCCTGCGCTCAAGTTGGCGATACTCCGCTCTATCAAATTGAAGTTAACAAATTTCGCGACATAGACCGCAACGGCTTGCGAAATGTGGTTAGTGGAGTATTGGAACCCCCCATTGCCCGAGTACCGTTTATTTTAGATGTGAACGGGAACGGTCGCTGGGATGGAGCAGGCTCCGAACCGATAGCCATCACAGATGCGAACGGAGTAGTTACCTTCAAGGATTTGCGAGCTGGCAATTACAGAGTGTTGGAAATTTTTCCAGGTGTACTGCCTGCAGAAGTAGGTGGCGGTGCCCCAGGAAACCTGAATGCTCCAGTAGCAACCACTCCAAACCCCGCTCTGGTTTCGGCACCAGGGCCACAGGCGCGATTCCAGGGTACCATCAGCAGAGAGCAACCGCTGTTAGTAGCAGACTCAACCTACACGCTGAAACCAAACGACCCTAAATTCGTAGACACCAACCGCGACGGCGTTCAACAAGCAGGTGAAAGAGCGATCGCGACCACTGGTGAGCGGCCGATTTTTGCAGCGCCAGTTACAACTTTACCAGCGCGGAACCCATCGCCATCACTTACCTTTTCTCCGGTTGGAGCTACTCAGGGTATTGGCAATAATGCAGGTGTGGGCAACACTCTACCACTCATCAATGTCTTCAAATACAACGACTTGAATGCCAACGGTCGCTTTGAACCAAATCAGGGTGAAGCGCCAATTAGGGGTATCACTGTCTTCCTGGACACCAACAATAACGGGACTCCCGACACTGGCGAACAGCAACTGAGCACAAATGAGCAGGGAAGAGCTGCCTTTACCAACTTGGCACCGGGCAACTATGTCGTCCGAGAAGTGGTACCGCCGAATTTCTCGCCTTCTACTCCAGATCGCGTTGATGTTACCCTGAACACTCAGGACGCCAACGTTACCTTTGCCAACACACCCAACAGCAACATCACCGGGTGCAAGTTTGAGGACTTTAACCTGAACGGTTATCGAGATGGCAATGAACCAGCTATTGCTGGTGTCACCATTGCTATCGATACCAATGGTGACGGTGTGTTGCAAGCAACAGAGCCCACTTCTATTACCGATCAGTTTGGTCGTTTTGCATTCAACAATTTGCGCCCTGGCAATTACAGCGTTCGGGAAGTATTACCTTCGGGCTTCTTCAAAACGACTCAACCGCTGGATATTGTTCTCGGTGCGAATCAAACCTTTACTTGCGCTTTGGTGGGTAACTCTCGCCGTTATGACCTCTTGGTTCCTAAATTCCGAGATGACGACCGCAACGGTATACGCAACGGAAACGAACCGCCCCTTGCCGATGTACCCTTCACTTTGGATTTCAACGGCAACGGTCGCTACGATGCTGCAACAGAACCGCTGGTGAGAACTGATGCTGCTGGTATTGCTCGGTTTAATAATTTGTCTCCAGCCAGCTACTCGGTTTTGGAAGTCTTCAATACTCCGGGCGTTACCAACAATTTCCCGATCCCAACTGGCCCCAACCCGGTTAGCTTTGACGTGCCGGGCCCTAACACAGTGCCTACGACATCTGTGGCGACCCCAGACCCATCGGGAATAGTAAGACTAAGTAGCCTCGATCCGGTGACTGGTGAATCTCAGAACCTGGAAACTGCACCCGATCCTCTGAATAACCCCGACCCTTCACTCAATGCTACGGTTAAGGCCAGCAGCATTGATACCAGCTTGATCGTACCTGGAAATGCAGGTATTAAGTTTGTTGAGGACATGAGCTTGAGCGGCATCGCGAGTGCAGTGACTGTATTGTTGCCTGAAGATAAGAAGGATTTACTGTTAGGTGTTCCTGCTACTCCTCCGACTGGTTTCTAATGTTAAGTTGAGTCTGTAGTGTGAGACTCAGCAATTAGCAGCTAACTTGTTTAAACAGCACGTCAAATTATGTTTTGGCGTGCTTTTTACTGTTGTGACAATCTTAACAACTGGTTTCGATCGCCCGAACTGTCTTTAGTGGTAGGGAACGATCGGCAAAAAGAGCGATTCCCTAGTTCCAGAAAACCTTTATTTATAGAGGTAGAACTTAGAGGAATATGTTATGCCAACTCAACAACAAACCAATCCGGCTCAACATCAAGAACAGCAACCCGGTATTGAATCCGAGATGACTCCGCAACCTCAATCCTTCGCGGAGGGATATCGCGGTAGCGACAAATTGCGCGACAAAGTAGCCTTAATTACCGGCGGAGACAGTGGAATCGGGCGTGCAGTGGCGATCGCCTTTGCCAAGGAAGGCGCTAACGTGGTCATCAGCTATCTTAACGAAGATGATGATGCCAAAAAAACCAAAGAGGCGATCGAACAACAAGGCCGCCGCTGTATTGCGATCGCCGGCGACATCGGCGATGAAAGCCTCTGTCAAAACCTTGTAGAACAAACAGTTAAAGAATTTGGCCGCCTCGACATCCTCGTCAACAACGCCGCCGAACAGCATCCCCAAGAAAGCATCGAAAACATCACCGCCGAACAATTAGAGCGCACCTTCCGCACCAACATTTTCTCAATGTTTTACCTGACAAAAGCGGCTCTCAAACACCTCAAACAAGGAAGTGCAATTATCAACACTACCTCTGTCACCGCTTACAAAGGCAATCAACAATTGCTAGATTACTCCTCCACAAAAGGAGCAATTGTTGCCTTTACTCGCTCCTTGTCTCAAAGTTTAGCTGAGAAAGGAATTCGGGTCAACGGAGTCGCCCCCGGCCCGATTTGGACGCCTCTAATTCCCTCGACTTTCCCCGAAGAAAAAGTGGAGAAATTTGGTGCAGACACGCCCTTGGGACGCGTCGGTCAACCCGATGAAGTGGCTCCCAGTTACGTGTTTTTAGCTTCACAAGATTCGTCTTACATGACTGGTCAAATTTTGCATCCCAACGGAGGATCGGTGATTAACGGCTAAAATCTTTCTTCTTGCTCCCAATGCTCGTAGGGGCGGGTTTTACCGAAAATCTTTGATAAAATTCATAATATAAATAAACCCGCCCTCTCCACAACTCGGGGGGCGGGTTTATTTATATTATGAATTACCCGAAATATCTTTCGTGAAACCCGCCCCTACAAATAATATATTTATTTTTTAAAATTGTCTTTCAAAAAACAGTAATCCCGCTACGTGGGTAGCGGGATTGATAGGTTGCAGTTTAGCTAGTTTTTAGCTCAGCTAGAGCTACAATTAGCTTGCTGCTGAATTAGCTCAGGTTAGCCATTTCTTGCTGCATTGTGCTTTTGGCTGCTTTGAATTGAGTAGCCATTTGTTCCATTTGCGCTTCGCTTAAGTTGCGGCGAATTTGAGCGAACATATCGCTTTCTTCTTCTTTTACGTGATCTTGAACCGCTGCTTGGAGCTGTTTGATTTGGGCTTTGAAATCAGAAGAACTGGGGTTCATTGACTTAATCTTGGCGAGCATTTGCTTCATTTCTGCTTGCTCGTCGTACAGTTCTTGAGTGTTGCTGTAGTAGCTGCGAATTGCTGGGTAAACAATTTGCTCTTCGGCTTCTGCGTGAACGCTGAGGTCTTTGTAAAGTTGACCGAAGAATTCTTGCAGTTTTTGAGGATCGTCGGTGCTTGCGATTTCCATAAATAGGGTATCGGTTTTGCGGTGATCCATGGTGAGGATTTCGGTGATGTTCATCTCATCTTTGGTGCGGGTAACTGCACCGCCGATGATGCCTGTCATGGCAGCCATTGCATCTTGCACGCGAGCCCAAACGCCTTGGTCGGGGTCTTTGCCGGTCAGTTCGCGCACGCCTAAAATTTCGAGAACTCCTTTGAGTTGTTCTTGGTGAGCGCGGTTCTCAAAGTTAACTGTGTTGAGCGGGGTAATGGCAGCTTCGATGTCGGCGCCGACTACTTGAGCAGCTTTGTGAATTAACAAACCGGCCATTGTTTGTTTGTGTTTGAGCAGTTCGTGCTGGGTGACTTTTTCAAACAATGTGAGTTCAGAACCTTGCATGAGTTGCTGAACTTCTTCAATCATTTTGGCGCTGGTTTCTTTGGGTTCGGTTTGAATTCCGTATTGAACGATTACGGTTTCTAATACGCCCAAGTTTTTGCGATCGTCCTCGAGCATATCCCGGAAGCGCTGGGCTAGTTCGGAGTCGTTGCAGGAATTGATGAACAATTGCTCGTTGGCGATCAACAGGTTTTGCAGCGCTTTCATGTCTGCTAATTTCATCGCGATCGCTTGGCGCTTGGTATCTTCTAGGGTAGCTACCATCTGTCGTTTCTCCTCTCAATGTCTTTAGTGTTCTTACATCTCTTAATTTATTGATATATTCTGATAACATCCTCTTTCTCCCGACTGATTCATTAATATCCCGTGCAACCTATTGACTTTTGAGCAAAAAAATGGTAATAAATTAAGGCTCGAGGTTGTTTAAAAAAAAGCAAAAATTACTTCCTGACCACTGCCCACTGCCCACTGCCCACTGCCCACTGCCCACTGACAACAGTCAACAGTCAACAGACTTTTGTATCAATTAATCCCGATCGCAGAGCCCTAAAGCGCTACCATAGTTGCAGCCGAAGTTAACTAAAGTTTAAGAATAACTAGCTTGTCTCAACTGCTCACTGCTTTAGAGTTCCCAGCCAATGTCTGGAAGCTGAATAATGGGTTAACGGTCATTCACCAGCGGATTTCGGCCACACCGGTGGTCGCGTTAGACGTGTGGGTGAGGGCTGGCGCTACGCTGGAGCCGGATTCTTGGTCGGGAATGGCTCATTTTCTAGAACACATGATATTTAAAGGGACGGATTCGATCGCCCCTGGAGAATTTGACCAGGTAATCGAAAATCGTGGCGGTGTCGCCAACGCAGCTACAAGTCACGACTACGCCCATTTTTTCGTCAACGCTGCGGCCGATTATTTAGCAGAAACAGCCCAGCCGCTGGCAGAATTGCTGCTGCGGGCTTCGATTCCCGATCGGGAATTCGATCGCGAGCGAGATGTGGTGCTAGAAGAAATCCGTCAAGCTCAAGACAATCCCGATTGGCTGGGTTTCCAAGCAATGATGGAAACAGTTTACCAGCGACATCCCTACAGGCGATCGGTACTCGGCACGGAAGAACTGCTGATGTCGCGAACTCCCCACGAAATGCGCTGTTTCCACCGATCGCACTATCAGCCGGAAAATATGACAGTGGTGGTAGTCGGGGGAATTGATGAACAACAGGCCAGAGATATTACGGGTAAAGCTTTTGAGCAGTTTTCGGATCGGTGGGATTGTCCCAAATTAACCGCAGAGGCGGAACCGCCACTGATAGAAATTCGCCGTCAGGAATTGAGCCTCCCCCGATTGGAACAAGCGCGGCTGATGATGGCCTGGACGGGGCCGGGAGTTGAACACTTGCAAAGTGCTTGCGGCTTGGATTTGCTGTCGGTGTTGCTCGCAGACGGGCGGACTTCGCGTTTAGTCAGGGAACTGCGGGAAGAATTACAATTGGTAGAGGCGATCGACAGCACTTTCTCGCTGCAACGGGAATCGAGTTTATTTACTATCAGTGCAGTCTTGGACGCTTCTGATGTCGAAGAGGTGGAATCTCGGATTTGCGATCGGCTTTGGGAATTGCAGTCTGAGCCTGTTTCCGAGGTAGAATTGCTCCGCTGTCAGCGTTTGCTGTGCAACGATTTTGCTTTCTCGCTCGAAACGCCGGGACAGCTAGCGGGTCTTTATGGATATTACAATACGATCGCCAGTGCCGAATTAGCGCTCAGCTATCCCACCAGGATTAAAGCGTTTGGGCCCTTAGACCTCCAGCGCCTAGCTCAACAATATCTCTCTCCCCGACGCTATACAGCCGTGGTACTCAAACCAATCTAATCGTTAAGTTTGTGAATATAAATATCTTTTGTACCCGATAGATGTTCGGCATTTGTCCGGGGATCTCTGTGCTTGTGGCGCACCCTACGGGATAAATGTTGTTACATTTAGATGTTGTGGGTCAGGCCCTGCCCGGTATGACATCATACAAGATGCACATGGAAAATAGAAAAATGGCAATCAAGTAATTACCGATTACCAATTACCAATTACCAATTACCCATTTTCACTTACCAATACTTCAGCTACTCTCAGTACAAGTTCCCAACTAAATTAACCATGAAAAATGAAATCCAGCGCACGGTTTTAGACAACGGTATTGTTGTCTTAGCAGCAGAAAATCCAGCAGCAGATATTATTGCAGCTAGGATATTCCTGCGGGCCGGCAGTCGCTACGTGCAGCCGGAACAAGCAGGATTGTGTCACTTGCTGTCGGCGGTAATGACTAAGGGAACCGATCGGCTGTCTTCGCTGGAAATTGCCGAGCGTGTAGAATCGGTGGGAGCGAGGTTGAGTGCCGACTCTACTACAGACTATTTTTTAGTGAGTTTGAAGACGGTTTCTGCGGATTTTGAGGAGATTTTGGAGTTGGCGGCGCAATTGACCCGATCGCCCACTTTCCCGGAAGCTGAAGTCGAACTTGAACGCCGCATTGCCATATCGGCAATTCGATCGCAACAAGAACAGCCATTTGCGATCGCCTTCGAGCAATTGCGGCACGCGATGTACAAGGAACATCCCTATGCTTTCTCTCCCTTGGGCACGGAAGCTACTATGTCAAAGCTCACCAGAAACGAGCTCGAACAGTTCCACAAAACCTATTTCCGTCCCGATAATGTAGTTATTTCTGTAGCCGGCAGAATCTCGACCGAAGATGCGATCGCCCTGATCGATCGAACTTTTGGGGACTGGAAAGCGCCTTTAACACCCCTGCCAACTTTAACCGTCCCCCCCCTATCACCCTCCCCTCAATCGGTCGTTACGGCGCAAGATACGCAGCAATCAGTGATTATGCTGGGCTACCTCGCACCCTCGGTCAAAAATCCCGACTATGCAGCGATTAAGTTGCTGAATACTTATTTGGGTAACGGTTTGTCGAGCCGATTGTTTGTGGAATTGCGGGAAAAGCGGGGCTTGGCTTACGACGTTTCCGCGCTCTACGCGACGCGCTTGGACACGGCACAGTTTGTGGTGTACATGGGTACGGCGCCGGAAAATACAACGACGGCTTTTGAAGGATTGCGTACAGAAGTCGATCGACTCGCCAACATCGAACTAAGCGAGGAAGAATTGCAAGCTTGCAAGAATAAAATGCTCGGTCAATATGCTTTAGGAAAACAAACTAATTCGCAAATTGCCCAAGTTTTAGGCTGGTACGAAATTTTGGGATTGGGAATTAAATTTGACCAACAATTTCAAGAAGAAATTGCACAGGTTACAGCTTCACAAGCGCGGGATGCTGCTAAGAAATATTTTGTAGAACCGTATATTTCTTTGGTGGGCCCGGAGGCGGCGATTACAGAATTGGGTGTAGTGGCTGTTTGTTGAGTAGGCAATGGGCGATCGAACTTTTCAAAAGTTCGATCGATGCGAGCGCACATAAAAAGACTTTTCGCTGTTGGTATAACGATTGCCTTCAACAGCGGCATTAGTTTTCGAGCCATCACTAGAGTGTTTAGACTGTCCGCTGCCAGCCCTGGTTGGGCTGCGATGACATTTATAATTATATCAGATATGATATAAATGGCGATATGGACGAAATCAATAAACCTTTAGCCTGGTTACAGGGTGAGGTTAAAACACCACCTTTTAGTCAAGAAGCACGCATAGAGGCTGGTGTGCTTCTTAGACGTTTGCAGCAGGGTGAAAGTCTCGGAATGCCTCATTCAAAACCTATGCCGAGCATTGGCAAACACTGCCATGAGCTAAGAATCCGGGATATAGGTCAAAATTGGAGGCTTATTTACCGAATCGACGAAGATGCAATTCTGATTCTCGAAGTCTTTAATAAGACCACTAGAAGTACACCAATCAACGTGATTGAAAACTGCAAGAAACGATTGAAAAAGTATGACACAGAAATAGAGGACTAATGTTATATGGATGAAGCGAAAAAGAAGCGTCTAGAAGATCAAGGCTGGAAGATAGGCTCGGCCTCGGAATTCTTACAACTTTCACCAGAGGAATCGATCCTAATTGACATTAAGTTAGCCCTCAGTCTTAATCTCAAAGAACGTCGGCAAAGATTGATGACACAGGCAGAGTTAGCTGAGAAAATCAACTCCAGCCAACCTCGTATTGCCAAGGCTGAAAATGGCGACGATTCGGTTTCCATTGAACTGTTAATACGCGCAATCCTGGCAACAGGTGCAACGCCTCAAGATATAGGGCAAATTATTGCTCAAGCAGGATAGAAAGAACGATTACTCACTCATAATACTATGCAGCACCACTTAAAACGCACGGTTATGCTGGGTGCTGAGTTTTTTGGCTCTCTATATATTGGCGTAAAACGTTATTAATTAGAGTTTTATACTGTTATCCTTGAGCCTCAAACCACTGCTTCACATCTGGATCGATCTGAACTAAGTTGTGGGCTCGATCGGCTGGAATACGTAAAGTCGCTCGTTCAAAAAATTCATCGGTCAGCGGTGGAATATCTGAGTAGTCGATATTCTCTTCTGACCTTGACTCTAAGGCGGCCCAGTTAGTACCAGAGGTACTGTTCAAATCGTTTCTGCTCATGACGGTTGGCTCTTCGCGCTGAAATGATTCGGATTACATTGTTTTGACGTTCTGTCCAGACTACTACCGCTATTCCAGAACCGAGAAAACCGATTCCAAACCAGCGATTTTCGCCATAATCAAAACGATCGGAAGAGCTCAATCAGCATTTCACCATCAAACATCGCGGGAACATCGGCAAAATCAATCTGATGTTTACGGATGTTTTCAAGGTTTTTCGCTTCGTCCCACTCAAATTGCCTGAAGGATTAGGAGAAGCGAGATTAAACTATCTTCATTCACGATCGCGCATTTGGCTCAACAGGTTTTATGCTGCACTGGAGATCGATGTTGGGATCTAAACTCGATCGCCCGCAAGCATTAAACACGGGAAAAAACTTAGTGCGACTTCAATTGAACCTTTTCTGTTCCCGATCGGTCTAAATTCAAGACAGACCCATCAGGTCTAATTTATATGTACTTCGTAAAGCACTTTCAGATTAAAAAAGAGCTGACTCCGTGGGTTAGCGGACTCCTCGCCGCTTCCGTGCTTGCAGGAGTAGGCTACACAGCTTACAGCCAGCTAACAGTCAAATCCAGCCGCGAAACTAGGCGCAAGGAAAAAACCGTTGCTGTAGAAAGGGTGAACCTGCCGATTACAATTTCGGCAAACGGCACAATTGTGCCCGAACGTTCCGTTAACGTCAGCCCCAAAACTTCAGGAATGCTCAAAAGTTTGCTTGTCAAGGAAGGAGATAAAGTTGAAAAAGGGCAGATTCTCGCCTACATGGACGACTCCAACCTGCAAGGCCAGCTTACCCAAACTCGCGGACAACTCGCAGCCGCGGAAGCAAACCTGCAAAAATTGCTCAACGGCACTCGATCGCAGGACAAAGCTGTGGCTAAGGCGGTGTTAGCAGAACAACAGGCAATTCTGGAAAAATTGCTCAACGGCAATCGCAGCCAAGACATTGCGGTAGCTGAGGCACAACTAGCAGAACAACAGGCAAATTTACAAAAATTGCTCAACGGCAATCGCAGCCAGGATATTGCTGTAGCCGAGGCACAACTAGCTGAACAACAGGCAAATTTACAAAAATTGCTTAAGGGCAATCGGCCTGAAGACATCGCCCAAGCGATCGCCCAACTCAGAGATGCCGAATACGCCAAAAACCAAGCTGAGGAAGACTTTCAGAGAAATCAGGAACTCTATAATGCCGGAGCCCTTGCTTTGCAAATTGTCAACAACTCCCGCACCGCGCGCGATCGAGCTCAAACGCAAGTCAGGCAAGCCGAACAAGCTGTAGCTTTGCTGCAAGCGGGTGCTCGCCCTGAAGAAATCGCTGCGGCGCGGGCTGCTGTGGAGCAAAAACGGCAAGCTTTGACCCTGGCGCGATCGGGCGCGCGCCCCGAAGACATCGCTGCGGGGCGGGCCGCAGTCGAGCAAAAACGGCAAGCTTTGGCCCTGGCGCGATCGGGCGCACGCCCGGAAGACATCGCTGCGGGGCAGGCCGCAGTGGAGCAAAAACAGCAAGCTTTGGCGCTGCTAGAAGCCGGTTCCCGCCCCGAAGACATCGCCCAAGCCCGCGCCCAAGTTCTCGCCGCTAGAGGCAGCCTGCAAAGCGTTCAAGCGCTGATCGACGACACTGTGCTACGGGCTCCTTTCACCGGCACTGTTACCCGCAAGTACGCCGATCCGGGCGCTTTTGTGACTCCCACTACGGCAGGTAGTGCGGTTTCTTCGGCGACTTCTTCTTCGATTTTGTCCTTAGCTTCAAAAAATCAATTAGTAGCAAACGTAGCAGAAACTAATATTTCTCAGATTAAGATGGGCCAGGCTGCGTCTATTCAAGCCGATGCTTTTGCGGGAAAGACTTTTGCAGGTAAAATCACTCAAATTTCGCCTCAGTCGATCGTCCAGCAAAATGTGACAAGTTTTGAGGTAAAAGCGGCAATTATTAATGATGATAAACAAATGCTGCGATCGGGCATGAATGTGAATGTTGAGTTTAAGGCTGGTGAGCTCAAAAATGTTTTGGTAGTTCCGACTGCGGCAATTGTCCGTCAACAAAGGGAAACGGGGGTTTATGTTCCCGGTGGAGAAGATGGTAAACCTGCTTTTATGCCGATTAAGACTGGTATCACGGTGGATGACAAGACGGAAGTGCGATCGGGTTTGAAAGGAAATGAACAAGTGCTGCTTAGTTTACCCGCCGGATTGCGGCCTCGATCGCAAAATCCATCGTCGGGGGGGATTCCGGGTTTGCAACCGGGTGGGGGAACGCGCTTGCGTTAGTAGTCAGTCCGCGCAGTAGGGGCTAGTTGGTTCGTCGCAGAGTCCGCCAGGGATTGAAATCCCTGTCTCATAGCGAAAGTCCTCTGAAAGAGGACTGAAGAGTTAGTTGATGTACATCGATTTTAGACGAATTTTCAGTCGGTTTCAACTCACCTCTTGCACCATTCTCAAGAACGGGCTCTCCGGCCCGTTCCACAAAGAGTGAATTTTCTTGTGGAACAGGCCGAAAAGCCTGTTGCTAAACAAGTAATTGAGAATGGTGCAACATCTCAGTTTCAACCGACTGTCTTCTATGAGACGGGGGTTTCAACCCCCGGCGGGTCGTGCCACAAATCATATCGTTTCCGGTTGCATCGTCAGGTGATAAATTAGGGGCCAATTTAGGCATAATCCTTAGAAGTTGCCACCAAATAACAAATAACTAATAACTAATAACATGAAATTACAGAGTCGCCCCCGTACCAACAAAATCTCTAACGTTCAAATCGCTTTCATGGCGACAGAGGCGCTGTGGAATAATAAGTTGCGTACCAGTTTAACTATGCTGGGCGTAATTATTGGGATATCTTCGGTAATTGCCATTACTTCGGTGGGACAGGGAGTACAAAAATCAACTGAAGAACAGTTGAAGGCTTTGGGTACAAATGTGCTGTTGGTTTTATCCGGCGCTTCGCGATCGGGCGGTGTCAGTCAGGGAAGCGGTTCTGCTACTACCCTTACTTGGGATGACGCTAGGGCGATCGGCAAACAAGCTCCTGCAGTTAAGGCGATTTCGGCTTATTTGCAGCGCCAAGTGCAAGTCGTTTACGGCGGACAAAATTCATTTACTTCGATTTTGGGAACGGATTTAAACTATCCAGATGTGAAGAACATTCAACCCCAAGAAGGACGGTTTTTTAACGAGGATGAATTGAATGCTGCTGAGCCTGTAGTTGTCCTCGGTTCTAAGGTGCGGGACGAACTTTTTGGAGCCGGAGTTAATGCGCTATCCTCTGATATTCGCATTCAGGGAAACCGCTACAAGGTCATTGGGGTGATGGAAAGCAAGGGGTCTGTAGGGGGAACCGATCAGGACGATCGAGTGTATATTCCCCTCAAAAATATGTCTGCGCGGATTGTGGGGAGAAATTCTTTAGCGGGGATTGCAATATCGGGTTTTTGGTTGGAAACTGCGGGCGAAGCGGATTTAGCGGATGCTCAATTTCAAGTGGAAAATATCATGCGCTTGCGCCACAATATTTATCCGCCACAACCGGATGATTTTCGAGTTGTAAATCAAGCTGAGATTGTTAATACTTTCAGCAATGTGATAGGTTTATTTACGGTTATGGTGGGTGCGATCGCCGGAATTTCTTTGGTGGTTGGCGGCATCGGTATTGCTAATATTATGTTGGTGTCTGTTGTGGAACGCACTAAGGAAATCGGGATTCGCAAAGCGGTAGGCGCTACTAATGCAGCAATTCTCATTCAATTCATGGCGGAATCTATTTTAGTTTCCACGGTGGGGGGAACGGCGGGTATTGGGTTGGGAGTTGCGATCGCCTTTGGGGCCTCGACAGCGTTCAAATTTCCGTTTGTGGTTTCTGTATGGTCGATCGCGGCGGGTTTTGGGCTATCTTTTACTGTAGGCTTATTGGCGGGAGTATTGCCGGCTCGGAATGCGGCTCGCTTAGATCCGATCGCAGCTTTGCGGAATGATTGAAGTTAGTGACGTTCGCCCCAGTTAAATTCAACACTCTTGGACGCACGAGTGGTCTGAAACTGGGGAAAGATGGACGATCGGACTTGGTTGTCGGCCACAGATTCGCTAACGGGACTTAGACCAAAATCCGGTCAAAAATGGCTGCAAACTCCGACAGGTAAACGGTTTGAGCTTGAATTGGCTTGGGACCCCAATTGACAAGGGTTTCAGCTCTGACGGGGCCTCAAACTCTTTCCCTTACCTAGAGTGCGTTTCAGGTAGTTTAGGGGCTAGAAAATGTCTGAGTCCAATTAGAAATAATATACGCTTATTCAAATATAATAACAAAAACCCCTTATCCAACACGCAATTTCCATGTTAGAAGCATTGGTATTGGCAACAGTATTTTGCGGATTTTTTGGTATCATCTTTAAAAAGAACCTGCTCATGAAAATCGTCTGTATGGATGTCATGAGTACAGGGGTTATCGCCTATTACGTGGTGGTGGCATCGCGAGAAGGCTTGCTGACACCAATTATTTCAAAGGGGAAAAATGTTGTCGCTTACGCCGATCCGGTTCCCCAGGCGGTGATCTTAACGGCGATCGTGATCGGCTTTTCGATTCAGGCTTTAATGCTGGTCAGTGTGATGAAGCTGGCACGAGATAATCCGACATTAGAAAGTAACGAAATCGAGATGAATAATACCCCATGAATACCCTGACGCTAGCCTGGATTGGACTCCCGTTTTTTGTCGGGTTTACTATTTATTTGATTCCGAAGTTTGACAAGTATCTCGCAATATTCGGAGCGCTCGCGTCCGCTGCCTATGCGTTCCAGCTTTTTGTGATGCCGTCAGCGGTGACGCTGGAGTTACTGGATAATTTCAGTGTCACGTTGTTAGTCGATCGCTTGAGCGGCTATTTCATCTTAACCAATGCCTTAGTCACGGCAGCGGTGATTATCTACTGTTGGCCCACAGAGAAGACGGCATTTTTTTATGCACAGATTCTGATGGTACACGGCAGCCTGAATGCGGCCTTTGCCTCTAGTGACTTTATCAGTTTATATGTGGGGTTAGAGGTCAGCGGCATTGCGGCGTTTCTGTTGATTGCCTATCCTCGCACCGATCGCTCGATTTGGGTAGCTTTGCGCTATCTATTTATTAGCAACACGGCCATGCTGTTTTATCTAGTCGGTGCCGTGCTGGTTTATAAGGCAAGTAATTCGTTTAGTTTTGCCGGCTTGGGTGCAGCGCCCCCAGAGGCGACAGCTCTGATCTTTATGGCACTCTTGGTTAAGGGAGGTGTGTTTGTATCGGGGCTATGGCTACCGTTAACTCACTCGGAATCAGAAACGCCTGTGTCGGCTTTGCTGTCAGGGATTGTGGTCAAAGCGGGGGTATATCCCCTCGTGCGCTGTGCGCTGATGGTGGAGGAGGTGGCACCCATCGTCCAGATTTTCGGAGTCGGGGCCGCGTTGATGGGCGTGTTCTATGGCATCTTTGAAAAGGATACCAAGCGGATGCTGGCGTTCAGCACGGTTTCGCAGTTAGGTTGGATTCTCGTAGCCCCGGAAGCGGCAGGCTTTTATGCCCTCGCCCACGGCGTGGTCAAATCGGCGCTGTTCCTGATTGCGGGTTCTTTACCCAGCCGCGACTTTAAGGAATTGCGACAAAACCCGATTAATACTGCGATCTGGATTGCCTTAGTCGTGGCTAGCCTTTCGATCTCAGGCTTTCCCTTTTTGGTTGGCTTTGGGGCAAAGATGTTGACTTTGAAGAATTTGACACCCCCTTATGCGCTCGCCATGAATGTGGCAGCCGTAGGAACGGCTATCCTATTTGCTAAATTCATCTTTCTGCCCCGTGGTGGACCAGCAAAATCAAAACCCGGTTTTTGGCCTGCGGTGTTGCTGTTGGTAGGTGGGCTGATTGCAGCCAATGCCTTTTATGTTGAGGCCTATACGCTGGACAATATGCTTAAGGCGATCGCCATCATCGGCGTTGGTTGGTTAGCCTATTTTCTAATTTTTCAACGCACGGCAATCAAACTGCCACGTATGCTTGAACAATTCGATCATTTGGTCGGTTTTATGAGCTTGATTTCGCTCCTACTATTCTGGATGGCATTCTCAACATGATTGGACAGCTAATATTAAGACTGACGATCTGGTTTCTACTCACAGCCGATTTTAGTTTGGCAAATATTGCGATCGGCTTCATCATTGCTTTCCTGTTGCCGCGCAGCTACACACCCCCGGAACCTTTGAGGGAATGGTTGGGGGTGTTGGGTAAAATCTTCATGGCGATTCCGATAGCTTATATAGAAGCTTTTGAACTCATCCTCCGTCCCCACAGACACGAAGATGTGATCATGGAAAAAGTGCCAAACCATCGATCGCCCTTGCTGATCTTCCTAGATGTCTTCCTGATCACTTTTACTCCCAAGACGATTGTTGTGAAATATCACGAAGAGGGTTTTTACGAAGTACACCGAGTGCGGCGGACTTCGAGTAATTAGCTGAAGTTTTTTCGGAATTATTTAACCGCAGAGAACGCAGAGAACGCAGAGAAGGGAGAAATAAATAAGTAGATCGGCGATAGAATACGTAAGTATGTCCGCAGTTAGTAAAAGTCCTCTATCGCAGGGGTTACGATACTTTACATTTTGTGACATACCCGATTTTATTTACACGCTCGATATTGGCTCATTCTCAAGAATCTGTAGGGGCGGGTTCACCAATAGCTTTAAAGATTGCAGACAGGTTAAATAAACCCGCCCCCACCCGCGAAACAGCCTGTCAAGAACAGGCAGGATGCCTGTTCCACAATGATGGCAGAGGTCTATTAAGTTGCACTATTCTCAAGAGTTTCTTGTGGGGTGTAGGGGGTTGGGCACGCGAGCCCGCCCCGATATTAAGTAAGAAAAATTAGGAGTGCACACAATTGAACAACTTGAACAACGTGATTTTAATTGCCATGATTTTGGCTCTGCTCATACCCATGTACGAGGTATGGAAAGATCATGATATCTGGCAGACAATGTTGGCGTTTGCCAGTATTTCGACCAAGGCGGCAATCATCGCTCTCGTCATATCCGTCTGGCGCGATGATTGGATGATCGGTGTGGTGGCGGCGATTATCCTCAGTGTGGGTAATGCTGGATTGATGTTGTTGGCACAAATAATCAAACGTATCAGTGAAGCATGATCGTAATAGATGTATTGAGCTATACCTGCATCGGTATAGGGATTTTTTTCTGGTTTTGGGGTACTTCTTACCTACTTGGGAAGCGATCGGTTTTATATAAACTGCACAGTCTTTCGGTAGCAGATACGCTGGGTTCGATCGCGATCGTCGTCGGATTGCTGCTGAAAATACCCAGTAAATGGCCCCTGCTGATTCTGGCGATCATTTGCTTAGCAATATGGAACACAATGCTGGGATATGTGTTGGCCTATTGTTCCAAAACAGGGACTAACTATGAACGATAATAGCTACATTTATGTCCTCGTCGCTCTGCTGCCCTTAGCTGCTGGTATGGTGGTATTTCAGGTCAATCCATACCACGCATTGCTACTGCGGGGGGTATTGGGAGCGATCGCCGCCTTGGTGTATACAATTTTAGGCGCGGGGGATGTGGGCTTAACCGAAGCCTTGATGGGTACTCTACTCGCGATTACACTTTATGCAGTGACGGTGCGTTCATCCTTCGTGCTGCGTCTGGGTGTAATTGAAGAGGGGACAGAGGGCGATGCTATACCAAACGACAAAACCGCAGGTCATTTTAAGCAACTGATAGATGACATCCGCACAGTTTTTGAGAAACGCCATATGCGCCTGGAACTCGTTCCCTATGCGAGTGCACAGGCATTGCAGCGGGCGCTGATGGAAAAAGAAGTTCATGCAGCTTGTGCGCCAGAAAACCAACTCGAACACAGGGGCGAAGCGCAACTTTATAACACCGCAATCAGAGTTCGGCGTGTCTACGACATCATGCAAACCGAACTTTCATCACCGGGGACAACCCTAACCTATGTAAATACACCAGACGCAGAGGACAAACATTGATGAAGTGGGTTTACTTTTTATCAGGGATAGCGCTGTTTATCAAAATGCTGCTAATCGCCAATCCCACAATGGAGTTATCGCAGCAAAGTTCGATCGTCGAATTGGTTGTTCAAGATAGTGGAGTATCCAATGCGGTTTCCGGTATCATTTTGCGAAATCGGCTGTACGACACGATCTTTGAAGTCGTAGTATTTACGATCGCCATCTTGGGTGCAAGTTTTATGCTAGCAAATGAACAGCCGTCCTGCGCCATATATCAGTTTACCGATCAACCATCGATTATTTTGGCGCGATTGGGAGCGACGATTGCCGCCTTGGTGGGTGTCGAACTAGCAATTCGCGGGCATTTAAGTCCCGGCGGTGGTTTTGCCGCAGGTGTAGCGGGGGGAACTGCGATCGGCTTGGTGGCGATTACCTCATCACCGCAGTGGATGCAAGAAATCTACCAGCGCTGGCACGCCGCGACTTTGGAGAAGGTTTCGGTACTTGTTTTCATTGTATTGTCCGTTATCACTCTGTCAGGATATGAGTTACCGCACGGAGAGTTAGGCACGCTTTTGAGCGGTGGCATTCTCCCCTTGCTCAATATCCTGGTTGCAGTCAAAGTGGCATTAGGATCGTGGGCGGTGCTGTTGGTGTTTATTCGCTATCGCGGATTGCTATGACAAATGTTCCGATCTCAAATCCATTGGCATCGAAATTATTCATCTCTCTCAATCTCTGACTCTGTGTCCTCTGTGTTCTCTGTGGTTTAATCATTCAGCAACAACCGTAAACGATATTTTACGTTTATAAGGCTTACCCACGAGTAGTCAGAAACCGGGTTTTTTGCGAAATACTTCGTTACACCCGCAGAATTTTCCAAAAACCCGGTTTCTTTGCTTTTGGTGAGTAATTCCTGTGTACTCATCTGCGTGCATCTGCGGTTAAAAAATCCAATCTGCAAGATATCAGCTTATACTAAACCAGCTTGAAAAATCTGGTTTGCTGTGAGGTTCAAATCAGGAAAAGTTTGCGACACAATGCGATCGTTCTCTCGAAACTTGAGGACTTGATATTCACCATCAACCAAGTTACAGACAGAAATTGTCGGTTGTTTGGGATTGCCAATAAAATTGCGTCCACCCAACGCAGCATAATCCACAATCCAATATTCAGGGATACCCATCTCCTCATAATCAGCATATTTCAAATAGTAATCATCGCGCCAATTGGTTGACACAACCTCAATTACCAACGGTATCGACGCACCCAAACTGAGGATAGATTGTTTTTTCCACAATGTTTCATTTACCAGATTTGCACGATTTAGCACCAACACATCGGGGAAATAACCAGAATCTTTTTCAGGAGGTCTAACTATCACTTGGTTGGGGATACCGTAGGACAATCCCAGACCTTTGATTTCAACAGCAATTTTGATTGTAAGAAAGCCTGTAACTTCTTGATGCTCGCCTACAGGTTGTATTATTTCAACAATATATCCATTATGCAATTCGTAGCGTACCGCCGAATTTTCAGGCAGCCACTCCACAAATTCCTCGAAGTTTACGAGTTTAGGTAAAGCTTGAGTCATAGGTTTTCACAAATACCGATAATATCAATTATATCTCTATTTATCTGCGTTTATCTGCGGGCATCTGCGGTTAAAAATTACGAATCTGCCAGCCTTGCTAGATTCAGACAATTTAAAATGCTGGATTTAATCGATCGCTTTTCATCCCAAAATACGATCGCCGAATAAAAGTTAATTGCCACCGATGAATTCAAAAACTCACATTATCTAGATAAACTCCGATCGCGCCTCTAATCCTCTAATTAATTCCCTGAGTGCTTCAAAACACTCTCAGGCTGGTGCGTTTCGCTTGCTCAACACACCCTACAGCTTTAAGCTTGAGACACCACTACCACTTGCTACAATTTGCTTGAGAACGCGGTCTAACGCCTTGGGGTTATCCAGATCCACCGCTTGTAGCAGGCCCGAATCCACCAGTGCCGAGGCCCGTTCGTCTTTCACCGTTCCATTCAACGCCGCCACCAAAATATCCGCCGTCCTGCCACTGCCTGCGATCGCCACGATCGGGCGCTGTGCTTCCACGCTCTGGGCTGCATCCTTCCAAGTAATTTCGCCCCCATTGATTAAAATGGTCACAGAGGGCAAACCACCGGATAGCACACTACCGACTTGCGCCATCCACGCAGACTCATCCCCCCATTGCGAACCCGGAACCAGGATAAAATGGGTGTGATAGGGTTCTAAGCCACAGGCATCTTCTGCAGGAGGTGGCTGGTTCGGTAATGTTGCCAAACCCACGCAGGTAACGCCAATCAGGGGAAAGGTTCCACCCATTTGCGATCGCGCCTCCCCCATCATTTGCATTACCCCAGCATCAGTCCCGCCATCGACCACACAGGCATTTAAAGACTCGGCGAGGGCAGCCAGAACCGTTAGAAAGAGCGATCGCAGCCGTTGGCGATCGACGGGGCTGAGTTTACTGGCACCGCCAACCACCACGATGACTGGACGCGGACTAGAGAGTCCCAGTTGCTGTAGAGTTAAGGTCAGGTCGGCATTGGCTTGAGAATAGATAGCTTTTGCCGTCAGGCCGTTGGAAAATTCGATCGAGAAAGATTCTTGCATGGAAAAAATACAACGCTACATAGAAAAATAGCTCGATCGGCAACCTAGCTATTAGGTCTTGAAAATCAGGTTGAGTGGCGATCTCAATCCTAACAATGCGATCGAGCATTCACTCTAACAACCATTCAATTCACAGTTGACTGATAACTGATAACTGTTCCCCCTGAACTCATCGCAACAACTTAGCGAGCTCAATTCTCCGTAAACGGATTCTCACCCTTTTTCAGCTTATCAATCCAGCCTTGCCGCTGTTTTTTGCCCTCTGCCGAATCCGTGCCCTCGATAAACGCTTGAAAATCTTCGATCGCCCCTGCCCTATCCCCCATCTCCGCCCGGGCCCGCCCACGACTATCTCGAACCTCGACATTGCCCGGTGCAAGTGCCACCGCCGTATCGCACGCCGATATCACGGTCATTGCCCCTCCCTTCTGCACACCGTACTTACACAGCCTCTGCCAAGACTCTTGAGGGATCTTCCAGGTTGCGTCGAACTGCTTTGCTTTCTCGAATGCCTTCACTGCTTCCTGAACTTTACCCTCTTGGACTAGGTTTTCCCCTTGGGCGATCGAACCGCCCGCAGCCCACTGTTTAACCTTGTCATCTGGTGGCACGTTAATGCTGGGCAATAATTTCTGGGCCTGTTGGAACGTCTCGATGGCTTGGCCCAAATCGCCTTGCCGCGCGATCGATTCACCTTGATTGACTAAAAACTGGGCTTTTTCCGCATGGTTCCAGGCCAGCCTTTGACAGGTTTCCCCCGCCTTTTTCGCCACGGAGATCATTTCCGCATCCTCATCACCAAACTGCGTTTGGGGCGCGACTAAAACGGGATGTAAAATTACTCGCTTGCACGCGATCTTCAGCCAATCTTGCCAAGTGCCAACGCGCCATTTGCGAAGCGTGCGATCGTCACTGCCGCTGATAATGGTTTTACCGTCCGGGCTAAACGCAACTGAACGGACTAATTCCGTATGTCCCTTGAGGGGCTGACCGATGGGTTGACCGGAGGTGTCCCACAGGCGAATTGTATTATCGAAACTACCGCTGGCAATGGTTTTGCCATCCGGGCTAAATTTCACCGAGTAGATTGAATTGGTGTGTCCTTTAAAGGGTTTACCGAGGGGATTGCCTGAAGTATTCCACAGGCGAATAGTATTGTCATTGCTACCACTGACGATCTTTTTGCCATCCGGGCTCCAGGCCGCCGAGAATATCCCATCCTTATGCCCTTTGAAGGGTTGACCGATGGGATTGCCTGAAGTATTCCACAGGCGAACTTTCCTGTCCCAGTCACCGCTGACAATGGTTTTACCATCGGGGCTCCAGGCCACTGAATAGACCGAGTTTTTATGTCCCTTAAAGGGTTGACCGATGGGCTTGCCTGAAGTAGTATCCCACAGGCGGAGCGTGCTGTCATAGCTACCACTGACAATGGTTTTACCATCAGGGCTCCAGGCCACTGAATTGACCGCATCTGTATGTCCTTTAAAGGGTTGACCGATGGGCTTGCCTGAAGTAGTATCCCACAGGCGAATTGTCTTGTCCTCGCTACCACTGACAATGGTTTTGCCGTCTGGACTCCAGGCCACTGAATAGACCGCATCTTTATGTCCTTTAAATGGCTGACCGATGGGCTTGCCTGAAGTAGTATCCCACAGGCGAATTGTCTTGTCATTGCTACCGCTGACAATGGTTTTGCCATCGGGGCTCCAGGCCACTGAGTATACTTCTTTATCGTGCCCGGTGAAGGGTTGACCCAGGAGGTAGCCGTCCGTATCCCACAGACGAATCGTCCCGATATTGTCGCTACTGAAAATGGTTTTGCCATCGGGGCTCCAGGCCACGGACTCGACTGAACCCACGTGCCCCATGAGGCGATGACCCAGGAGAGGATTCCCCCCCTGATCCCAAAGAGAAATGGTTGCATCCCCGCCCCCACTGACGAGGACGCTACCCGTGCGACTAAATGCGACTGACGCAATCGACGCACCCTGATGCCCTTTGAAGGGTTGACCGATGGGTTTCCCCGATGTGTCCCACAAACGAATCTGCCCGTCTTCGCTGCCACTGGCAATGGTTTTACCATCGGGGTTCCAGGCCACTGACGTGACCTCCTTCTCATGCCCCGTCCAAGGTTGACCAATGAGTTTACCCTGACGAGTCCACAAACGAACCGTTGTGTCCATGCCGCCACTGACGATGGTTTTTCCATCGGGACTTAATGCGATCGATCGAATCCCACCCAGATGCCCTTTGAAGGGTTTAGCGACGGGCTTGCCATTCGTGTCCCACAGGCGAATCGTCCCGTCATCGCCACCGCTGACGATCGTTTTACCATCGGGGCTAAATCGGATTGACAAGACTTTGCCTTGATCCCCTTCCCAGCGTTGGCCCATGAGCTTACCAGTGATGTCCCACAAGCGAATCGTCCCCTCTGTATCGCCACTGACGAGCGTTTTGCCGTCTGGGCTCCAGGCCACGGAATGGAGGGCGGGTGTAAGCCCATTGGGCAACGGGTCGATCAGTTTACCCATGGGATAGCCAGAGGTATTCCACAGGCGAATCGTCCCGTCATCACCCGCACTCGCGAGGGTTTTGCCGTCTGGACTCAACGCTAATGAGTAGACTGGCGCTGTGTTTGCTGTCAGGAGATTGCGCTCTCTGGCATCTCCGGCGGCATCGCGCAAGCTAGACTGCACCTGGGCAAACGTCTTCCGGTGAACCTCTGGGGATGCAGCTTCGCTTTCACCTGTGGCTTTAATCGCCAGAAGGAGTGCCTGTAGGGGATCGGCATTGAGCAAAGTTTGCACGCGGGCAGCATTTTCCTTTAACTCGGCTATCTTCGTTAGATCTTGCGCTTTTTTAGTTTGCCTTTGCGCCACTATTAGCCCAACTGTTGCGGCAGTAGTGGCAAGTGCCATGATCGAGAGCGCACCCACGATCGCTCCCGTTAATAGCATCTTATTTTTGCGTTTTTCGGCGCTACTTTCGGCTATATATGCCTTTTGTAACTCGGTCGCGGCGGGCTGTTTCTTTTGTGCTTGAATGTCTTTCAACCAAGCTTCGGCAACTGCTAATTCACTTCCCCGCAATAGTAAGTCTTTCGTCTTATTTTTTTGATGCCACTCCCAAGCCCGCTGAGACCATTTCGTATGATTGTGTAAGTGTTCTCTGTCTGTATCCAGGGTTCTGACCAATTGATTAAAATTGGCATTGAAATCCCCCTCGTTTTGATTGAAATCAATCCACTGGACTTTGGCTAACTCCGGATGCAAGTCTGCGGAATTGACAGGCCGATGCAGCAGCGTCACAAACCGCTTGTTCAACTTGGCGGCATACTCCACTTCCATCGCGCAATAGGGTGAATTTACCGATTGCGGGGAAAGAATAAATAAGAAATTATCGGACGATTGGATTCCCTGCTCTATTTCTCGCGCAAAATCCGCTCCCGAAGCAATACTTTCTTGGTCGAACCAGGTCGTTTTTCCCTGGAGTTGCAGTCCGTTATTGAGCTTTCTGGCTAAATCCGAATCTACGCGAGAATAAGAAATAAAAACATCGAGGGACTCCAAGGGCGGTTGCCGCAAACTTTCCGCAATAAATTCTTCAATTAATGCTGTTGGGCGATGCTGCGTCCGTTTCTGCCCTACCTTCAACCACACCTCTGCACTTCGCAAGTTATAACCTCGCAGCAGAATACTCGGATTCTTATGCTGTCGCTGCCACTTCAAGGCTTGAGTCAGGAACACTTTATGCTCGTTATAGTAAACTTCATCCTGATGTATAATCTTCAGCAATTGACTTTCATCGAGTACATAGTCCCCTTCTTCTACGTTGTCGGTGAGGTCGATATACTGCACGCCCTGCAATGCCTTGGGTATCGATTCGGGTGGCGTTTCTCTAACTAAAATGGGGATAAGTCGCTTGTGGAGTGATACTGCATACTCTAATTCTTTCCGAACAAACTCGGATTGTACAGAGTCGGGCGACACCAGATAGACCAAATTATCGGTTTGTTCGATGCCGCGATCGATCGCCCTCTGAAAATCTTCTCCGGTTTGAATATCTGTTATATTCGTCCAAACGGTCAAACTTTCTCGCCTCAGACTGTTGCGAATTTTCTCCATTGTTTCCCGATCCTGCTCGGAATAAGAGATAAACACCTGAGTCATCAAGTTATTGCCATTCTTGATGCTTTCAGTAATGTATTCGCAATGCAAGTCCGTCGGCACGCAAGGCGGCTGTTCCGAGTTAAAATGAATTTTTAACCAAGCTTCTGCTTGCTTTTTCTCGTCGCCAACTAACAGCCATCGATTTTGTTTTTGCTGCCGTTCCCAGTCTAAGGCTTTGACTAACAATTGCGTATGCTTTTCTACATAATCGGCGTGGCGGTTTAGTAATTCAAGTAATCCGGTCAAAGATTTATCGAAGTCATCAATTCCCTCGCGAAAATACACCCAGTTGATTTTGCCGATCGCCGGGTGCATATTCTTAAAACACGAATGCAATCCTTTGGCTTTGTAGGCTTCCCACTCCTCGTCGGTTCCCTGGGGTTTTCGCTGCTGCCAAAGGTGTCGATCGATCTGTTCGACGTGCAGTAAGGGAATTATCCGTTTGTTGCGCCGAATTGCCAGTTCGATTTCCTTGCCGCAATAAGGCGAGTTGATCGAATGCGGTGCGATGATAAATAAGAAGTTGTCGGCTTTCTCGATGCCGTCGTCAATTTGATTTTGGAAATCGACTCCCAGGGGAATATCGTTTTGGTCGAACCAAATATTCAACCCTTCTTCTCGCAGTCTCTGGTATAACTTTCTGCCGAAAGCTAGACTATCTGCTCGTCCGTAAGATATAAAAGCATCAAATATTGTTTTCATAGTCAGGGGTAGGTAAATAGGGAATAGGAAATTGGGAAATTTCCATCGAATTAAAAGATTTTAGATACGGCGAATGGTAGACAGCAAAACCGCGCCACCTCACGCGGATTGGATGGGACTCGAACAACATCAGGCGCTGCTGAATCAAAGTATGATTTTTCCTGTCGGGGTAATTCTAAGTGCTTACCCCCTCAGCGGTGAGGCAACCACGGAGGGATTGAGCCTACAAATTTCATACCCAATTCAGCAAGGCCCATTTACGATATCTTGACAATCTAGATATCGTGGGTTGACTTTCCCTATCTCTATCATGGCTTGGCGCCACTGTCTCTGTCAGTCGGAAAAGTCGGATCTTAAAGTCGGAAAAGTCGGATCTTTGCCATAAGTACATAATTTATGGCGTTGCTGAATACAGATATGAATTCAAGATTTCGGCATTGCTATCAGCCTGCTTGAGGGTGAGTTTTGTAAGGCTCTGGTGAGTTTTAGGTGATAGTAAAAATAAAACGTACCGTGGGAAAAGCCCGAAAGCCTGTGTGAGCCAGAGGCTCCCAGTACCGTTTCCACCAGCAATTGAGAACAGCCAATTTATTCGTCTACTATAGAGTTGCTGACGACAATATTGATGCCCTATGGCTTTTTGATTAAGTGCGATCGGACAAACACATCATACCATAGATAGATGACACAGCAATAATAAGTATTTAGGCGTTGCTGATTCACGGTATGAATCAACTTTTCGCTTGATGTTGCAAAAGGCTTTTCAGGATTTCTGGTGAAAACGGTAGTGTCAGCCTCTGGCTCACTCCGGCTTTTGGGCCTTTCCCAGGGTACGTTTTATTTTTATTATCCGCTCAAACTCACCAGAGCCGGGGCTTTAGCAATCCTTACTGGCACTTTACCGCCAGTGTGCCATCTGCTACACCGATTTTTGGGAAGATCCGGAATTTGGCGGGGTTGTCACACGGTGAACCCATACAGTGTTTACTTTTCCAAGTGATTCACGCTTGCCCTGATTTTAAATACTGATTGCTGTGTCATCTATCTAGGGTATGATGTGTTCGTAAGCTGTTGTGCATTTAAATAGAATGTCAACAAACAATCTAAGTCTTGTGGGGTGGGCGTCTCGCCCGCCCTGAATATGCAATTTAAATGCGTGACAGCTTACCATAAAACTTACTCAAGAAGCCATAGGGCCTCAATATTGTCGTCAGCAACTCTATAGTAGACGAATAAATTGGCTGTTCTCAATTGCTGGTGGAAACGGTAGTGTTAGCCTCTAGCTCAAACAGGCTTTCGGGCTTTTCCCACGGTACGTTTTATTTTTACTATCAACTAAAACTCACCAGAGCCTTACAAAACTCACCCTCAAGCGGGCTTATAGCAATGCCGAAATCTTGAATTCATACCTGTATTCAGCAACGCCAGTTTTCCGAGAGTGACAGAAGAGGGATAGTTCATAGGATTCCAGTCGTTGGTCAACAGTCGAACTAACAAAGCGCTTGCGCTATCGAACTGCTGCCTCGTGAAATAAGGAATGAGAATTAAATAACTTCCACAAGTTTGTGGGATGGGCGTCCCGCCCGTCCTTTTTGGACGGGCGGGAC